>JAICLN010000041.1 GCA_025925615.1 Actinomycetospora sp.
CCGCCACCCGCCCCGACGCCCACACGCCGCGCGGCTACGGCGCCCCGCTCGCCGCCGCCCTCCGCCGGGCCGCGCCACCGGGCACCGCGGTGGTGCTCGCCGGGGGCGTCGTGGACGTCGGGGAGGCGCGGGAGGCGCTGGCCGCCGGGGTCGACCTCGTCGAGATGACCCGCGCGCTGATCGCCGATCCCGACCTCGTCGCGCACACCCGGGCGGGCCGCGCGCCGCGCCCCTGCGTGCTGACCAACCAGCGCTGCCGGGTGCGGGACGTCCGCAACCCGCGGATCTCGTGCACGGTCACGGCGGAGGCCTTCCCGGTGGCACCGGTCGCGCCCGGTGCGGGCCGCGCGGTGCGGGTGGTCGGCGGTGGGCCGGCCGGGCTGGAGGGCGCGCGGGCGCTGGCGGCGGCCGGGCACCGGGTGACGCTGGCCGAGCGCGACGACGAGCTCGGCGGTGCCCTCCGGGTGGTCGCGCGGCTGCCCGGTCGGGAGCGGTTCGCGGACCTGGTGGCGTGGTGGCGGGACGAGCTCGACCGGCTCGGGGTGGTCGTCCACCTCTGGACGCCGGCGGAGCCGGACGCGGCGGTGCCGACCCTCTGGGCGACCGGCGGCGTCGAGCGCGACCCGCCCGTCCCCGGCGTCGTGACGATCCCCGCCGGCGCGCTCCTGGCCGCCACCGCGAGGAGCGAGCGGCCCGTTGCCGCGCTGAGAAGCAGCGAGGGTGCCGTTCGCTCGCTCGGGAGTGGTGGGCCCGTCGTCGTGCTGGACCCGATCGGCGACGCGACCGGCGTCGGGGTCGCCGAGCTCCTCGCCGGCGCGGGCCGCGACGTGGCGTTGGTGACGACGGACGAGGTGATCGGGCACGAGCTCGGCGGCGACCTCGTGCCCGCGCAGGCCCGCCTGGTCGCGGCCGGGGTGCGGCGGGTGGTGCGCCACGCCGCGGTGGGCGCGGCCGAGGGGGGCCTGGTGCTGCGCCACGTCGACACCGGGGAGACCACGACGCTGTCGTGCGCGGTACTGGTCGACGCCTCGCCCCGGGTGCCCGGGCCGGTGCCCGAGGACGCGGTGGCGGTCGACGGCCTGCTCGTGGCCGGGTCGCGGGTGGTGGCGGGCGACGCCGTGGCTCCGCGGACCGTGCACGAGGCGGTCCTCGACGGCCGGCGGGCGGCGGTCCGGGTGGCCGAGCTGGCGGCGGGGACCGGGACGTGATCCCGCGCCCGGACGACCCGGTGACCGTGGGCCCGCTGCGGCTGCGCAACCGGATCGTCTTCCCGGCCCACCTGACGAACGCCGCGCTCGGCGGGATGCCGACCGCGCAGCACGCCGCCTACTACGCCGCCCGCGCGGCGGGCGGGACCGCGATGGTCATCACCGAGGAGCACGCCGCGGGGGAGCACGACCACCCCTACGAGCACCTGATCCGCGGCACCGACCCGGCGATCGTCCCTGGTCTGCGGCGTATCACCGACGCCGTGCACGCCCACGGTGCGGTGGTGCTCGCGCAGGTCGGGCACAACGGCGGCCAGTCCTCGTCGCGGTACGCGGGGATCGCGGTGACCGCGCCGTCCCCGCTGCCCGACCCGATGTTCCGGGAGGTCCCGCGGGCTCTGACCCCACGCGACCTCGCCGATCTCATCGCCGGATTCGCGCGCACCGCCGAGCACTGCGTCGCGGGCGGCTACGACGGCGTCGAGCTGCAGGGCTCCCAGGCCTCGGTGATCCGGCAGTTCCTGTCGCCGCTGACCAACCGCCGTGACGACGTGTACGGCGCCGACCCGGCGCTGCTGCTCGACGAGCTCCTCGCGGCGGTGCGGGCGGTGCTCGGGCCCGACCGCGTGCTGGGGGTGCGACTGCAGGGCGACGAGGGGCTGCCCGGCGGGCTGGACGCGGCCGACGCGGCGGCCGTCGCGTGCCGGGTCGAGGGCGTCGTGGACTACGTCAACACCGCGGTCGGGGTGGCCACGGCGACCCTGCCGCTGATCGAGCCGCCGATGGGCGTGCCCGCCGGCTACGCGGCGGCGGTGCCGAGCGCGGTCAAGGCTGCGGTGGACGTCCCGGTGATCGGGGTCGGGCGGTTCACGACGCCGGCGCAGGTGGCCGCGACGCTCGCCGCGGGGACGTGCGACCTGGTCGGAGTGGTGCGCGGGCAGATCGCCGACCCGGGGTTCGCGACGGCGCTGCTGCGCGGCCGGCGGGTCCGGCGCTGCATCGGGTGCAACCAGGAGTGCATCGCCGCGGTCGGGATGAACCGTCGTCTCGGATGTGTGGTCAACCCGCGGGCCGGCCGGGAAGCGGTGCCGCTCGCACCACCCGGACCACGACGCCGGGTGCTGGTCGCGGGCGGCGGTCCGGCGGGCCTCGCGGCCGCCGTCGCCGCTGCTCGCAGCGGTCACGACGTGCACCTCGTCGAGGCCGCAGAGCGGCTCGGCGGGCAGGTGACCTGGGCGGCCGCGGGGCCGGGGCGCGGCGAGCTGACCCACCTCGTCGAGGACCTGGCCGCGGACCTGGACACCCTCGACGTCGTGACCCGCCGCGGCGTCGTGGTGGACGACGACCTCGTCGCGGCGCTCGCCCCCGACGTCGTCGTCGACGCGACCGGCTCGGCGGCTTCGCTGCCGGCGTGGGCGGGCGAGGGCGTGCTCGACGTCGAGGACGTGCTGCGGGGCGGGGCGCGGCCGCGGGGTCGCGTGCTGGTGGTGGACGAGGCGGGCGGGCACGCCGCGCCGTCGGTCGCGGAACTGCTGGCGCGGGCCGGGGCGTCGGTGACGACGGTGACCTCGGCGCTCGTCGCCGCGGGGGACCTGGGCCCGACGCTCGACGGGCCGCGCTGGGCCCGTCGTGCCGCGGCGCTCGGTATCCGCCAGGAGGTGGAGGCGGTGGTGCTGGCCGCCGCGTCCGGGGTGGTCCGGGTGATCCACCACCTCACCGGCATCGAGGAGACCCGGGTGGTGGACGCCGTCGTCGCGTGCGGTCCGCGGGCGGCGCGGGCGCCGGTGACCTCGGCGGCGCCGGTGGTGCGCGTCGGGGACGCGGTGGCGCCCCGGCGGCTCGACGCCGCCGTGCGGGAGGGACACGAGGCGGCCGGGGAACTCTGACAGGGTGGGTGGCGTGGAGGTCTCACCCCGGGAGGTCAGCAGGGCGCGTTCGGCCGACTGCGCCGACTCCGCGCTGCTGCTCGTCCCGGTCGGCGCGCTGGAGCAGCACGGACCGCACCTGCCGTTGGGGACCGACACGGCCGTCGCGACGACGGTGGCCGGGCGGACCGGCCTGCCGGTCGCGCCGCCGATCGCCTTCGGGGCCTCGGGGGAGCACGAGGGCTTCCCCGGCACGGTGTCGATCGGGACCGAGGTGCTCGCGGCGCTGCTCGTCGAGACCGGGCGCTCGGCGTGCCGCTGGACCCGGCGGCTGTGCTTCGTCAACGGCCACGGCGGCAACCTCCCGGCCCTCGTGGCCGCGACGACGCTGCTGCGCACCGAGGGCCGCGACGTCGCCTGGCACTCGTGCGGGGTACCGGGCGCCGACGCGCACGCCGGGCGGCACGAGACCGCGCTGATGCTCGCGCTGGCTCCCGACGACGTCCGCCCCGACCTCGCCGTCCCGGGCAACACCGCCCCGCTCGGCGAGCTGATGCCCGCGATCCGGGCCGGTTCGGTCGCCTCGGTCAGCGCCAACGGGGTGCTCGGTGACCCCGCGGGCGCGACGGCGGGTGAGGGCGCGGAGACGACGTCGGTGATGGTGTCCGCGCTGCTCGCCGCGCTGGACGACTGGCGGGTCGACGACCACGGCCGGTTGGGTGCCTGACGTGGTGGTCTTCCGCAACCGGGTCGACGCGGGTCGCGCGCTCGGCGTCGCCCTCGCGCGGGAGGGCCTCGTCCGTCCCCTGCTCGTCGGGCTGGCGCGCGGCGGCGTCCCGGTCGCCGCGGCCGCCGCCGCCGTGCTCGGCGACGACGCCGAGGTGGACGTCGGCGTCGCCCGCAAGGTCACGCAGCCGAGCCGTCCCGAGGCGGGGCTCGGAGCGGTCGCGGTCGACGGCGAGCCGGTGTGGTTCGCGACCGCGCTCGCGGGCCAGGGCCTGGAGCCCGCGCAGCTCGAGGACCAGGTCGCCGAGCAGCGCGCCGAGGCCCGGCGCCGGGAGGCCGCCTACGGCGCGACGTGGCGCGAGCGTGCCCCGGGTCGCGTCGTGGTCCTCGTCGACGACGGCGTGGCCACCGGTGTGACCGCCCTCGCGGCGCTGCGGGCGCTGGCGGCGGCCGGACCGTCCCGGCTGGTGCTCGCGGCCCCGGTGATCGCGGCGGGGACGGTGGAGCGGCTCGCGCAGGAGTGGGGCGGCGAGGTCGTGGCGGTCTGTGTGCCGGAGGAGTTCCGCGCCGTGGGCGACCACTACGAGGACTTCGGTCAGCTCTCCGACGACGACGTGCTCGCCGCGCTCGGGGGCTCCTGACCAGGGGCCCCGGTCACGGGATCGTCACGCCGGTCTCCACGCACTCCGGAGAACCGGGTTCCGAGGACCCGGTTCTCCGGTATGGTCGCTGACTCTGGTCACCGTGCGGGACCCCCGGTGTCGCGGCGCTTCGCGCCTAGGCTCGGCCGCGCCATGACCTCCCCGCGCCCTCCCCGGCTCCCCGACGGCTGGACCGTCCACCCCGACCCGCGGACCTGGCGGGTCGACGGCGGCGCGACCTGGATCGGCGGCTCGCCCCCACGGGTGCTGCGGCTCTCCGCGGCCGCGCGTGAGCACCTGACCGGACCGGAGCTCGTCGTCGCCGACGCCACCACCGCGGCGCTCGCCCGGCTGCTCGCCGACGCCGGTGTCGCGCACCCCGACCCGGCGCGGGCGCCGGACCCACCCGGGCCGGCCGCGGTCACCGTCGTCGTCCCCGTGAAGGACCGGCCCGCCGAGCTCGAGCGGCTGCTCGCGGCGGTCGTCGCCACCGCGGTGGGGCTCGGCGGGATCGTCGTCGTGGACGACGGGTCGGCCGACCCCGCGGCGACCGAGCGGGTGGCCGCGGCGCACGGCGGACGGGTGGTGCGGCACCCGTCGTCGCGCGGGCCGTCGGCGGCACGCAACACCGGCGCCCGGGCGAGCACGACCCCGGTCGTGGCGTTCCTCGACTCCGACGTCGTCCCCGAACCGGGCTGGCTGGCGACGCTGCTGGGCCACCTCGGCGACCCGGCGGTCGGGGCGGTCGCCCCGCGGATCGTCGCCTGGGCGGACGGCGGGCCCGAGAACGCGGTGACCCGGTACGAGCGGCGGCGCTCGTCGCTGGACCTCGGGGCGCGGCCCGCCCCGGTGACGGCGCGCTCGCGGGTGGCGTACGTGCCGAGCGCGGCGCTGCTGGTGCGGCGCTCGGCGTTCGGCGAGGGGTTCCGGGAGGACATGCCGGTCGCCGAGGACGTCGACCTGGTGTGGCGGCTGGCCGGGGCGGGGTGGCGGCTGCGCTACGAGCCGGCCGCGCGGGTCGCCCACGAGCACCGGGCGGGCGTGCGGGCGTGGCTGGGGCGCAAGGCGTTCTACGGCACCGGGGCGGCGCCGCTGGCCCGGCAGCACCCCCGACGGGTGCCGCCGGTCGCGCTGGCGCCGTGGACGGCGGCGGTGATGACGCTGCTCGGGGGGCAACGCCGCTGGTCGGTGGCCCTGGCGGGCGGCGTGACCGTGGTGGCCACGTTGCGGCTGGCCCGGGGGCTGCGCAGACCGGGCGAGCCGTGGAGCAGGCCGATCTCCCTCGCCGCCGTCCTCGCGCCCTGGGGGCTCGGTGGGGCGGCGTGGCAGGCGGCCGGGGCGCTCATCCGGCACTGGTGGCCCGCGGCCGCGCTCGGTGCGATCGGGAGCAGGCGGGTGCGGCGGGCGCTGGTGCTCGCCGCCGTCGTCGAGGGACTCGCCGACTGGCTGCGGTTCCGCGATCCGGGGGCGGGCCCCGTCGACGCGATCGCGCACGTCGCCGCCCACCGCGCCGACGACCTCGCCTACGGCGCCGGGCTCTGGTGGGGCGCCTGGCGTCACCGCACGGCCGCACCGCTGTGGCCGGACCTCTCCGGGAAGGGGCCCCTCCGAACGGAGAGGGAGCCCGCTGCCCGGAACGGCCCACTTTGAACGACCCCGGTGCGTGTTCGTCCGACTACGCGAGCCTGCGCGGCGCACCTGCGGTCGCATCCGCCCTGAGAGTCCGCATCTTCGGGTTGCGGCTGCCCGTGGCCCCTGACCAGCGCGGAAGGCCTTCCGGACGCCCCCCGGCCGGGCGTTGCGCGCAGACGATCTCGGGTATGTGATGTGGCCGCCACCACGCTGACGGGCGCGGTGGTGTCGTCGTGCCGGGCCGGTCCTGTCTTCCCTGGTCGGCACGACGGGTCCCACCACCACGACGACGTGCTCGCCCCATCGGTCCCGCGGTCAGCGGCCGGGGGCGTGTGAGGAGTGAATCCATGGCACGCATCCGGACCACCGTCGACGGCCTCGTCTACGAGGACGACGTCGAGCCCCGCATGCTGCTCGTGCAGTACCTGAGGGAACGACTCGGCAAGACCGGCACGGTGATCGGCTGCGACACCAGCAACTGCGGTGCCTGCACCGTGCACCTCGACGGGCTCTCGGTGAAGTCCTGCTCCGTGCTGGCCGTGCAGGCCAACGGCAGCGAGGTGCTCACCGTCGAGGGCCTCGAGCGCGACGGTCAGCTGCACCCGGTCCAGCAGGCGTTCCACGACAACCACGCCCTGCAGTGCGGCTACTGCACGCCGGGCATGATCATGCAGTCGATCGACCTCCTCGGCGACAACCCGGACCCCTCCGAGCAGGAGGTCCGCGAGGGCATCGAGGGCAACCTGTGCCGGTGCACGGGCTACCAGAACATCGTCCGCGCGGTGCAGGACGCCGCCCAGAAGATGAAGCCGGGTGCGCACGCGTCGACCTCGTCGTCGGCCGCCGCGCCGGTCGCGGGCGGGGGAGCCTGAGATGACCACGACGGACAACCCTCCGGTCCAGGAGATCGGGCGCGACCGCCGCCGCAAGGAGGACCGCCGCCTCATCACGGGGCGGACGCGCTGGACCGACAACCAGGCCATCACCGGCCTGCTCCACATCTCGATCGTGCGCAGCCCCTTCGCGCACGCCGAGATCAAGGGGATCGACACCAGCGCCGCGAAGCAGGTCCCGGGCGTCGTCGGGGTGTACACCGCCGCCGACATCGGTGCCGACGCGGTGCAGCTGCCCTGCGCGTGGCCGATCACGAAGGACATGAAGTCCCCGCAGCGCCCGGCGCTCGCCGGGTCCCGGGTGAACTTCGCCGGGGAGGGCGTGGCCGTCGTCGTGGCCCGCTCCGCGGCGATCGCCAAGGACGCCGCCGAGCTGGTCGAGGTCGACTACGACGAGCTCGAGCCGGTGCTCGACATGGAGGCGGCCCTCGCGGACGGCGCCACCCTCGTCCACCCGGAGCTCGGCACCAACGAGAACGCCCAGTGGGTGTTCGACTCGGGCGAGGCCGGCTCGGGCGGGTCGGCCGCCGAGGCCATCGCCGCGGCCGAGAAGGCCGACGACCAGGTCGTCGTCCGCCGCCGGTTCCGCCAGCAGCGCCTGGTGCCGGTGTTCATGGAACCGCGTTCCACGGTCGTCGACCCGACCGGTGAGCAGCTCACCATGTGGTCGGCGACCCAGGTGCCGCACATCCTCAAGACGATGCTCGCGCTGACCCTGGGGCTGCCCGAGCACAAGCTCCGCGTCATCGCCCCGGACGTGGGCGGCGGCTTCGGCGGCAAGATCGCCGTGGCGCCGGAGGAGGTCGTGACGCTGCTGGTGGCCCAGAAGCTGGGCAAGCCGGTGAAGTGGACCGAGACCCGCTCGGAGTCGCTGCTCACCGCCCACCACGGGCGCGACCAGATCCAGGACCTCGCCGTCGCCGTCACCAAGGACGGCCAGATCAAGGCCCTCGACGTCAAGCTGCTCGCCGACATGGGCGCCTACCTCGGCCTCGTCGGGCCGGGCGTGCCGATCCTCGGCGCGTTCATGTTCAACGCGATCTACAAGATCCCGGCCTACCGGTTCGACTGCCGCAACGTCTTCACCACCAAGACGCTCACCGACGCCTACCGCGGCGCCGGCCGGCCGGAGGCCACCTTCGGCATCGAGCGGATGATGGACGAGGTGGCCGTCGAGCTCGGCATGGAGCCGATGGAGCTCCGCAAGAAGAACTGGATCTCCCACGAGGAGTTCCCGTTCACGACGGTCAGCACGCTGACCTACGACACGGGCAACTACGAGGCCGCCACCGAGCAGGCCATGACAATGTTCGACTACGACGGCCTGCGGCGCGAGCAGCAGCAGCGCCGGCAGCGCGGCGACGTCAAGCAGCTGGGCATCGGCATCTCGACCTTCACCGAGATGTGCGGCCTGGCCCCGTCCCGCGTGCTCGGCTCGCTGGATTACGGCGCCGGCGGGTGGGAGACGTCCTCGATCCGGATGCTGCCCACCGGCAAGGTCGAGTGCGTGGTCGGGACCAGCGGGCACGGCCAGGGTCACGAGACGGCGTTCAGCCAGATCGTCGCCGACAAGCTCGGCGTGGGCTTCGACGACGTGGAGATCCTCCACGGCGACACCCAGTCGTCCTACCGGGGACTGGACACCTACGGATCCCGCTCGCTCGCCGTCGGCGGCATCGCGATCGTGAAGGCGGCCGAGAAGGTCGTCGAGAAGGCCAGGCCGATCGCCGCCCACATGCTCGAGGCGTCCGAGGACGACCTCGAGTTCACCGCGGGCAAGTTCTCGGTCAAGGGCACCGACAAGGGCGTGGGCATCGCGGACGTGGCGCTGGCCGTCTTCGCGGCGCACGACATGCCCGAGGGCGTCGAGCCGGACATCGACGCGCACGCCACCTTCGACCCGGAGAACTTCTCCTACCCGCACGGCACCCACCTGTGCGCGGTCGAGGTCGACACCGAGACCGGCTTCGTGCAGCTCTACAAGTACGTCTGCGTGGACGATGTGGGCACGGTGATCAACCCGCTGATCGTCGAGGGGCAGGTCCACGGCGGCCTCGCCCAGGGCATCGCGCAGGCCCTCTTCGAGGAGGCCGCCTACGACGAGTCCGGGACGCTGCTCTCGGGCACGCTGGTCGACTACACGCTGCCCTCGGCGGCGGACCTGATCAGCTTCGACACGGCGAACACCACGACCCCGTCGACGACCAACCCGCTGGGCGTTAAGGGCGTCGGGGAGGCGGGCACCATCGCCTCCACCCCCGCCGTCGTGAACGCGGTCCTCGACGCCGTGCGGCAGTACGGCGTCTCCGACATCGACATGCCGACCACGCCCTACCGGGTGTGGACGGCGATCAACTCGGCCAAGGGCACGTCCGGCCGCGGCGACGAGGCCGACGTGGCCTCGCCGGGCGCGGGACTGGGCTCCACGGCGAGCGACATCTCGAAGGGCGACACCCAGGGAGGGCACCTGTGATCCCGGCATCGTTCGACTACGTCCGGCCGACCACGGTCGACGAGGCGGTGCAGGCGCTGGTCGACGGCGGCGAGGACGCGAAGATCATGGCCGGCGGCCAGAGCTTCATCCCCGTCCTGCGCCTGCGCATGGGCGACCCGTCGCTCGTCATCGACCTCGGGGGCATCCCCGAGCTGCGCGGCGTGCGTGAGGACGGCGACCAGATCGTCGTCGGCGCGATGACGACCCACCACGAGGTCACCCGCGACGACCTGCTCGCCCGGCACGTCGCGCTCATCGCCGAGGCCACGAAGACGGTCGCGGACTTCCAGGTCCGCCACCGCGGGACCCTCGGCGGGGCGCTGGCCCACGCCGACCCCGCGGGCGACCTCGCGGCGCCGACGCTGGCGCTCGACGCCGAGCTGGTCATCGTCGGCCAGAACGGGGAGCGCCGGGTCCCGGCCGCGGACTTCTTCGAGGACTACTTCACGACGGCCATCGGCCCCGGGGAGATCCTCACCGCGATCCGGTTCCCGAAGTACACTGGGTGGGGCGCGCGGTACGAGAAGTTCAACCGCGTCGCGCAGGCCTGGTCCATCGTCGCCGTCGCCGCCACCGTCAAGGTGGACAGCGGGACGATCACCGACGCCCGCATCGGCCTGACCAACATGGCCGGAACGCCCGTCCGCGCGCGTGCCGTGGAGTCCGCTCTCGTGGGACAGTCCATGTCGGAGGAGACGGTCCGCGCCGCGGCGCAGGCCGCCGCCGAGGGGACCAGCCCCACGTCGGACGCCGACGCCGGCTCGGACTACCGGGAGCACCTCGCCCGGGTGCTCACGGGCCGGGCGGTGCTCGCCGCGGCCGGTTAGCCCTTGCCTTTGCGCCATGAGGCCCGCCACCGTCCTCCCGGAAGGTGGCGGGCCTCGCGCGCGTCGTCCCACGTGCCGTATGGAGGTTGGTCATGCAGCTGGAGAACTCGTTCACCGTCCCCGTGGACATCGACACCGTCTACGACGCCCTCAACGACCCCGAGAAGGTCACCCCCTGCTTCCCGGGAGCGACCCTGACCTCCGCCGACGGTGACGACTTCACCGGCACCGTCAAGGTCAAGCTCGGCCCGATCTCGATGACCTACAAGGGCAAGGGCACGTTCGTCGAGCGCGACAAGACGGCCCACAAGGTCGTCGTCGACGCCCAGGGCCGCGACTCGCGCGGCAACGGGACCGCCTCGGCCAAAGCGACGCTGACCATGAGCGACGCCGGCAGCGGCCAGACGAAGGTCACCGTGCTCACCGAGATGCAGGTGACCGGCAAGCCCGCACAGTTCGGCCGCGGCGTCATGGCCGATGTCGGCGACAAGATCCTGGGGCAGTTCGCGTCCTGCCTCGCCGACGAGTTCGCCGACGCCCCGGCGCCGGCGGCGTCCTCGGGCTCGTCGTCGGGCTCGTCGTCGGGTGGCTCGGCCAACGGTGCCGCGCCGGCGGCCTCGTCGGGGGCGGCTCCGGTGTCCGGGGAGGCCACGCCGGTGTCCCAGCCCGCGTCGCCGTCGCCGGTCGCCGCGTCCTCGGGAGCGCCCGAGGCCGCCCCGATGGCCTCCACGGTCGCGGAGGCCCGCACGGGGAGCGACATGGCGGCGAAGCCCGGTGCGTCGCCGGCCTCGGGCGCCGGCCCGCAGCCGGTGTCGGAGGCGCCCCGCTCGGCGAGCCCCGAACGGCCGAAGCGTCAGCAGGTCGAGGCCATCGACCTGCTCGAGGCCTCCGGCGGCGCGCTCACCAAGCGGCTCGTCCCGGTCGCGGCCGGCGCGGGCGTGCTCGCGCTGATCATCCTGATCATCCGGCTGGCCCGCCGCTGATCTCGCGCCCGCCGTTCTGAGCGAGGGGCACCTTCGGTCGAGTAGATCGACCGAAGGTGCCCTTCGTTCAACCCGGGCCCGGCCGACCGGGGGCGCCCCTCGTCGGATAGACCGACCGAAGGTGCCCTTCGGTCGATGCGAGCCGGACCGGCCGGGCGACAATGTGGACCATGACGACGACGCCCGAGGCCGAGTCCGTGGCCGGGCCCCTCGCGGGCCTGCGCGTGCTGGAGATGGGCACGATCATCGCCGGGCCGTTCGCCGCCCGGATCCTCGGCGACTACGGCGCCGACGTCGTCAAGATCGAGCCGCCCGGCCGGCCGGACCCGGTCCGCGAGTGGGGCCAGGGCGACTACCACGGCCACCGCTTCATGTGGACCGTGCTGGGGCGCAACAAGCGCTGCATCACCCTCGACCTGCGCAGCGAGCGCGGCCAGGAGGTGCTGCTCAAGCTCGTCGAGCGGACCGACATCGTCGTCGAGAACTTCCGCCCCGGCACCCTCGAGCGCTGGAACCTCGGCTACGACCGGCTCGCCGCCGCCAACCCGGGACTGATCCTCGGCCGCGTCTCCGGGTACGGGCAGACCGGCCCGTACGCCTCGCTGCCCGGCTACGCCTCGGTCGCGGAGGCGATGAGCGGGCTGCGCGGCATCAACGGCTACCCCGACCAGCCGCCGCCGCGCACCGCGGTCTCCCTGGGCGACTCCCTCGCCGGCATGGTCGCCGTCCAGGGCGTGCTCGCGGCGCTGTACCGGCGCTCGGTCACGGGGACGGGCCAGGTCGTCGACATCGCGATCACCGAGGCGTGCCTGTCGGTCCTGGAGTCGTGCATCCCCGAGTACGACAAGCTCGGGCGCATCCGCCGGCCGTCGGGGACCCGGCTCGACGGGATCGCGCCCTCGAACATCTACCAGGCCGCCGACGGGCTGTGGATGGTCGTCGCGGCCAACCAGGACACTGTGTTCCGGCGCCTCTGCGCGGTCATGGAGCGCGCGGATCTCGCGGAGGACCCGCGCTTCGTCGACCACGCCGCGCGCGGCGAGAACCAGGACGAGATCGACGGGATCGTCGCGGACTGGGTGCGGGCGCGGCCGGCCGACGAGGTGCGCCGGCTGCTCGACGGGGCCGGCGTGATCGTCGGGCCCATCAACACCATCGCCGAGGTGGTGCACGACGAGCAGTTCCTGGCCCGCGACATGCTCGTCCCGCACCACGACGAGCGCTTCGACGAGGACGTGCTCGGACCCGGCGTCGTCCCCCGGTTCGACGGGACCCCGGGCAGCGTGCGCCGCTCCGGCACCGCCCCGGGCGCGGACAACCAGGCGGTCTACGGCGAGCTCGGGTTCTCGCCCGACGAGGTCGACGCGCTCGCCGCGGACGGGGTGATCTGATGCGCATCGGGCACGCCCAGCGGATCGGCGACGGCGCCCTGACGGGCACGACCGTGGTGGTGCCGGGTCCCGACGGTGCCGTGGCCGGCGTCGACGTGCGGGGCGGCGGTCCGGGGACGCGGGAGACCGACGCCCTGGACCCGCGCACGCTGGTCGACCGGGTGCACGCGGTCGTGCTCTCCGGCGGCTCGGCGTACGGGCTCGCGTCCGCGTCCGGGGTGATGGACGCGCTCGGCGACGCCCGCATCGGGTTCCGGGTGGGCGCCGACCCGTCCGAGGTCGTCCCGATCGTGCCGGCGGCGGTCGTCTTCGACCTCGGCCGCGGCGGGGACTTCCGGGCCCGACCCGACGCCGCGCTGGGCGCCGCGGCCCTCGCGGCCGCCGTCGAGGGACCCTCGGCGCAGGGGGTGGTCGGCGCCGGCACCGGGGCGCTGGTCGGCGGCCTCAAGGGCGGGGTCGGGACGGCGTCGGAGACGACGGCGAGCGGCACCGTCACCGCCCTGTGCGTGGTCAACGCGGCGGGCTCGGCGGTGGACCCGCGCACCGGCGAGCTGTGGGCCGTCCGCCACCTCACCGACGAGGACGCGACGCCGCCGGCCCTGCCCGCCGACCGGACGGCGTTGCTGACCCGGATCGCCGCGGCGGGCGCCCCACCCACGCTGAACACCACCATCGGCACCGTCTGGACCGACGCCGCGCTCACGGTCGCCCAGTGCGCCAAGCTCGCCGCCGTCGCGCACAGCGGGCTCGCCCGCGCGATCCGCCCCACGCACGGCATGACCGACGGCGACACCTTCTTCGGCCTGTCCACCACCGAGCGGCCCGCCCCCGACCTCGCCGGTCTCCAGGCCCTGCTCACCGCCGGGGCGGACGTCGTCACGCGCGCCGTCGGGAACGCCGTGCTCGCCGCGGAGACGGTGTCGGTGGCCGGTGGTACGTATCGCTCGTACCGGGACGTGGTGGCGGGGTGAGCGGTGTGGGTCTGCGGGTGGCGACCTGGAACGTGTGGTGGCGCCACGGCGACCCCGAGCGGCGCGCGCCCGCCATCCTCGCGACCCTGCGCGAGCTCGACGCCGACGTCGTCGCGCTGCAGGAGGTGTGGTGGCACGCCGAGGGCTCCTTCGCCGACGAGCTGGCCGCCGAGCTGGGGATGCACGTCGCGCTCCGTCCCTCGCGCGACCCGTCGTCCTGGGGCTCGGCGCTGTCCGGCACCGAGGCGTACGGCATCGGGAACGCGGTGCTCGCCCGGGGCCCGCTCGGCGAGCCGGCGGTCGGGTCGCTCCCCACGCCGTCACGGGAGGGCGCCGGCCGGATGTTCCTCGACGTCGTCGTGGCGACCCCGGCCGGCTCGTGCCGCGTGGTGACCGTCCACCTGACGTCGTCGCCGGAGTCGGCCCTGCGCTGCGAGCAGGTCCGGGCGGTCGCGGCGCACGTCGCTGCCGCGCCGCGGTCCGAGCTGCCCCCGATCGTGCTCGGCGACTTCAACGCCGAGGCCGAGTCCGACGAGATGCGCCTGCTCGAAGGGCTCCTGACGGCGCCCGCAGAACCCGGCCTGCTCCTGATCAACACCCGTCGCTGGGCGGCCGCCCCCGACGCGCCGACCTGGAACCCGGTGAACCCGCACGTCGCGGCCACGGGCTCGCCGCCCGTGCGCATCGACCACCTGCTCGTCGGGCTCGGCCGGGGCACGGTGCCGGTGCGGGTCGAGCACTCGGCCGTCTTCGGGGACCGTCCCGTCGACGGCGTGTGGCCCTCCGACCACGCGGGCGTCGTGGTGGATCTGGCGGTGGGCGATGGGTGATCGGAGCGTGCACGCCTGGTCCCGCGAGGCGGCCGGACCGGCGCTGATCCTCCCGGACGGCTGCCTCGACGTGATCGTGTGCCCCGACGGCGAGGTGGTCGTCGCGGGGCCGGACGTGGTGGCCCGGGTCCACGACGCCGAGGGCCCGTTCGTCGGCGTGCGGTTCTCCCACGGCCTCGGGCCGCTGGTGCTCGGCGTCCCGGCCGACGAGCTCACCGGTCGGGTGGTGCCGCTGGCCGACGTGGTCGGTCGCGCCGGCGCGGCGGGCGCGTCCGGTGACGCGACGACGCTGCGGGACTGGGTCGTGCGACGGCTCACGACGGTGCACGACGACGACCCGTGGGCGCCGGCGGCGTTCTCCGCGGCCGCCGTCGGGACCCCGGTGGGCGCCATCGCGGCGCACACCGGGCTCTGCGCGCGCACCCTGCAGCGTCGGTGCCGGACCCGCTTCGGGTACGGCCCGCAGCACCTCGCGCGGGTCCTGCGCCTGCAGCGAGCGCTCGCCCTGCACAGTCACGGGCTGGGATGGGCGGACGTGGCCGCCGATGCGGGCTACGTCGACCAGCCGCACCTCGCCCGGGAGTGTCGGGCGCTCACAGGGAGGGCCCCGACCAGGCTGGAGCCGGCTACGGCTGCCTCGGCGGGGTGACGCCTGTGTCCGCCCTCGATCGTCGGGCGCTTCGCGATCGACGATCGAGCGAGAGTGGGGTCCTCACGGAGGTCGAGCTGGCGGGCGGCGGCGGGCAGCTGGTCGGCCGTGTCCTCGCGCCACTGCCCGTGGTCGGCGCGGATCAGCCACCCCGTCGACCTCGTCGAGTGGACAGGCCCGCCGGTGGTCACGACCACGGCGAGCGCTCGACCCGAACATCTGAGCAGGAGTGCTCGACGGCTCCGCGTTCCCGACAAGGCACGCTCGACACGGCTGCGCCACGAGTGTCCCGAACCTGGTTGTCGGGGGGTAGCGCTACAGTGTCGAACATGAGTTCGAACGAGACGGTCGACGGGGGGGACGCAGTCAGCGCCGAGCTGGCTGTACTCCTCGCGCGCCTCGGTGAGCTCGCCACCGCCCCCGTCGACGATTCGGCGATCAGCGGGCCGGCGCGAATCGATCGGATCGCGCTCTACGAACAGCTCCGCGCCGCGCTCGTCGCCGCCCAGCACACCGAGATGGTCACCTTCGCCCGCACCCAGGTCGACGAGCAGTCCGCGCTGATCGAGGCCGGGCGCCTCGACCCGAGGGAACTCGGCCGTGGGATCGCCGAGCAGATCGCTCTGGCCGCCCACGTCTCACCACCACCGGCTCACGCCGGCTCGGGATCGCCCGGGCGCTGGCCACCGATCTGCCCGAGACCCGCAGGTTGCTGGTCGCGGGGCGGATCAGCGAGCGCCTGGCCGAGACGATCGTGTCCCAGACCAGCCACCTCGACCTGGAGACCCGTCGGCTGGTGGACAAGCAGCTCGCCGAGGCCGGCCTCGAGGACCTGGGGTTCGCCCGGGCCGAGGCCACCGTGAAGAAGAAGACCTACGAGGCCGACAAGGCCGGCTCCCTCGCCCGCGGCCGCACCGCCCGCAAGGACGGTCGGGTCACGCTGCGCCCGGCGCCGGACACCATGAGTGTGTTGTCAGGGACGCTGCCGGTGGAGCAGGGCGTGGCGTGCCTGGCTGCGCTGCGCAAGCACGCCGACGGGTTGATCGCCACCGGCGCCACCGAGGGCCGGACCCGCGATCAGGTCATGGCCGACACCTTGGTCGAGCGGGTCACCGGACAGAACCGGGCGCAGGACGTCAACGTCGAGGTCGGGATCGTCATCCCGGTCGACCTGCTCCTGGACCCGGACAGCCCCGCCACCGGGGACCTGGTGGGTCACGGCCCGCTGCCCGGCCCGATCGTGCGGAATCTGCTTGCCGGCACGCGCGGGAGGCGGTGGTGGAGGCGGCTGTTCTACCACCCGAAGCACGGGTCGCTGGTCGTGGGTGA
>JAICLN010000277.1 GCA_025925615.1 Actinomycetospora sp.
ACGGCGCGCCGACCGACCGCAACGCCCATCCCCACCGCGACGCGAGCGGCCGGGTCGCGGTCATCCACAACGGGATCATCGAGAACTTCGCCGCCCTGCGCGCCGAGCTCGAGGACGCCGGCGTGGAGCTCGCGAGCGACACCGACACCGAGGTCGCGGCCCACCTCGTGGCACGGGCCCTCGACGACCTGGGGCGGGAGGGGGACGACACCGCCGGGTTCACGACGGCCGTGCGCCGAGTGGTCAACCGGCTCGAGGGCGCCTTCACGCTGGTGTTCACCCACGCCGACCGGCCCGACGAGATCGTCGCGGCCCGCCGGTCGTCGCCACTCGTCGTCGGGATCGGCGAGGGCGAGGCGTTCGTCGCCTCCGACGTCTCGGCCTTCATCGACCACACCCGCCACGCCGTGGAGCTCGGCCAGGACCAGATCGTCACGCTGACCCGCGAGGGCGCCGTCGTCACCGACTTCCCCGGCGACCTCGCGCCCACCCGGCCCTTCCACGTCGACTGGGACATGGCCGCCGCCGAGAAGGGCGGCCACGACTTCTTCATGCTCAAGGAGATCGAGGAGCAGCCCGCGGCGCTGGCGGACACGCTGCGCGGGCACCTCGTCGACGGGCGCATCGTGCTCGACGAGCAGCGCCTCTCCGACCAGGAGCTGCGCGACATCGACAAGGTGTTCGTCGTGGCCTGCGGCACCGCCTACCACGCGGGGCTGCTCGCCAAGTACGCGATCGAGCACTGGTGCCGCATCCCGGTGGAGGTCGAGGTCGCCAGCGAGTTCCGCTACCGGGACCCGGTGCTCGACCGGTCCACCCTCGTCGTCGCGATCTCGCAGTCCGGCGAGACCGCCGACACCCTCGAGGCGGTACGGCACGCCCGTGACCAGCGGGCGCGGGTGCTGGCCATCTGCAACACCAACGGGGCGCAGATCCCGCGCGAGTCCGACGCGGTGCTCTACACCCACGCCGGGCCGGAGGTCGGGGTCGCGGCCACGAAGACCTTCACCAGCCAGGTGGTCGCCTGCTACCTGGTGGGCCTGGCGCTGGCGCAGAACCGCGGCACGAAGTACGCGGACGAGGTGGAGCGCGAGTACCGGGCGCTCGTGGCCTCGGCCGGCGCGGTCAAGGAGGTCCTCGCGGGCGCTGTCGAGCCGACGCGGGCGCTGGCCCGCGAGCTCGCCGACTCGAAGGCGGTCCTCTTCCTCGGCCGCCACGTCGGCTACCCGGTGGCCCTGGAGGGCGCGCTCAAGCTCAAGGAGCTCGCCTACATGCACGCCGAGGGCTTCGCGGCGGGCGAGCTGAAGCACGGGCCGATCGCGCTGATCGAGCACGACCTGCCCGTCGTCGTCGTGATGCCCTCGCCGCGGGGCCGGGCGACCCTGCACGCGAAGCTGCTCTCGAACATCCGCGAGATCCAGGCGCGGGGGGCGCGGACGATCGTCATCGCCGAGGCCGGCGACGAGAAGGTGCGCCCGTTCGCGAGCGCGCTCATCGAGGTGCCGGCGGTACCGACGCTGGTCCAGCCGCTGGTCGCCGCGATCCCGCTGCAGGTGTTCTCCGCCGAGGTCGCGCGGGCGCGGGGCTACGACGTCGACCGGCCCCGCAACCTGGCGAAGTCCGTGACGGTCGAATAGGTGGGCGGAGCCCTCGTGAGCACTTTCCCGTGCTATAGCACGGGAAAGTGCTCACGAGCCGACGGAGGAGGCACCTAGCGTGTACGGCGTCTGGACGCCCGAGCAGGTCGCGACGGCCGAGGGGCCGGTGCTGGCCCGCACCCCCGAGGGCGCCCTCATGCGCCGTGCCGCGTACGGGGCCGCGCAGGTCGCGCTGCGGATGCTGCGGCGCTCGGGACGGGTCACCGGGCGCCACGTCGTCGTCCTCGTCGGGGCGGGCAACAACGGCGGCGACGGGCTGTGGGCCGGCGCGGAGCTGGGCCGGCGCGGCGTCGGCGTCACCGCGGTCCTGCTCAGTCCCGACCGCGCCCACCCGGCGGGGCTCGCCGCGCTGCGCTCCTGGAACACCCGCGTCGTCACCACCGCCGAGGAGGCGGTGCCCGCGATCGAGCGGGCCGACCTCGTCCTCGACGCGATCGTCGGCACCTCCGCGCGCGGCGGCCTGCGCAGCCCCGCCCCGCTGCTGGTCCGGGCCGCGCAGACCGCGGGCGTCCCGGTCCTCGCGATCGACACCCCCAGCGGCGTCGACCCGACGACGGGGACCATCCCCGACGCCACCGACGAGGGCCCCGCCGCCGTGACCGCCACCGAGACGGTGACCTTCGGGGCGCGCAAGCCGGTCCACGTCCTCGCCCGCGACCGCTGCGGGCCGGTGGCCTTCGTCGACATCGGGCTGGGCCCCGAGCTGCCCGCGCCCTCGATCACCGTCCTCGAGGCTCCCGACGTCGGCGCCCGCTGGCCGGTCCCCGGTCCGGGCGACGACAAGTACACCCAGGGCGTCGTCGGGGTCGCCGCCGGCAGCGCCACCTACCCCGGGGCCGCGGTCCTCGCGAGCGGGGCGGCGTGCCTGGCCACGAGCGGGATGGTCCGCTACGCCGGGAGCGCCGCCGACGAGGTCCGCGCGGCCTGGCCCGAGGTGGTGGCCACCGACCACGTCGCCGACGCCGGGCGCGTGCAGGCCTGGGTGGTCGGCCCGGGTCTCGGCACCGGCGACGACGGCGCGGCGACGCTGGGCCACGTCCTCGACGCCGGGGTGCGGGTCCTCGCCGACGCCGACGCCGTGACCCTGCTCGGCGCGCACGCCGACCTGCGGGCGAAGGCCGAGGCCGTCCCGACGCTGGTCACCCCGCACGCGGGCGAGTTCGCCCGCCTCGTGGCGGAGCTCGACGACGCGCCGGACCCCGCGCTCGACCGCCTCGGTGCCGCCCGCCGCGCGGCCGCGGCCCTCGGCGTCACCGTGCTCCTCAAGGGCAACGCCACCGTCGTCGCCGCCCCCGACGGCCGCGTCCTCGTCCACCCCGCCGGTAGCTCCTGGCTCGCCACGGCCGGCTCGGGCGACGTGCTCTCGGGCATCGCCGGGGCCCTGCTCGCGGCCGGTCTCGAGCCGTTCGACGCGGCCGGGGCAGCCGCCTTCGTGCACGCCCGCGCGGCGGAGATCGGAGCCGGCACCCCGGGCGCCCCGGTGCCCGCCTCGCACGTGCAGGCGGCGATCCCGGACGCGATCCGGTCGGTGCGCGCCGAAGGCCGGCCATGAGGAGGACCCGGCAATGAGGAGGACCCAGCCGTGAGCGCGCGCATCGAGACCGTCGTCGACCTCGCCGCGATCCGCCACAACGTCGCCCTCCTCGCCGGGCTCGCGGGTCGGTCGCGGGCCTCGACGATGGCCGTGGTCAAGGCCGACGGGTACGGCCACGGCGCCGTCGACGTCGCGGGCGCCGCCCTCGACGCGGGCGCCACCTGGCTCGGGGTGTGCACCCTCGAGGAGGCCGCCGAGCTCCGCGCCGCCGGGATCGCCGCACCGGTGCTGTCGTGGCTGCACGTGCCCGACGAGGACATGACCGGGGCCGTCGCGACCTCTGTGGACCTGGGGATCGCCTCCCCGCGCGACCTCGCCGCCGCGGCGGGCGGGGCGCGGGCCGCCGGCCGGCCCCCCCGGGTCCACCACAAGATCGACACCGGGCTGTCGCGCAACGGCTGCCCGCCGCACGAGTGGGGCGCCCTGCTCGACGCCGTGGCGCCGCTCGCGGACGAGGGCGTCGTCGAGCCGGTCGCGGTGTGGTCCCACCTCGCGCACGCCGACGCCCCCGGCCACCCCACCCTCGACCGGCAGGCCGCCCGCCTCGACGACGCCCACCGCGCTGCCACGACCCGCCTCGGGCGGCCCCTGCTGACGCACCTCGCCAACTCCGCCGCCACCCTCACTCGCCCCGACCTGCACCGCGACCTCGTCCGACCGGGCATCGCCGTGTACGGACTCGACCCGGTGGAGGGAGACGGAGCTGAACACAGCACGCCGATCGGGCAGCGGCGCTCGACCCGGGGAGCAGTGGGTGCGTCCGGTCACGACCTGCGCCCCGCCATGACGTTCCGCAGCCGGGTGGCCCTGGTGAAGACCGTGGCTGCCGGGGAGGGCGTGTCCTACGGGCACACCTGGACGACGCCGGGCCCTCGCGAGCTGGCGCTGGTGCCCGCCGGCTACGCCGACGGGGTCCCTCGCCTGCTCGGCTCCTCGGGACGGTTCGCCGTGGGGATCCACGGGGTGCGCCGACCCGTCGTCGGGCGGGTCTGCATGGACCAGGTCATGGTCGACCTGGGACCAGCGGGCACGGCCCATGACGTCGCCGAGGGCGACGAGGTGGTGCTGTTCGGGCCGGGTGACGGGCGCCGGGGAGAGGACGGCGGGCCGCCGACGGCCGCCGAGTGGGCCGACCAGCTCGGGACGATCCACTACGAGATCGTGACGGGGGTGGGCGGTCGGCCGCGGATGTGTCGGGTCACGGACGACGTCGCGCCGACAACAGACGGGGTGAAACCACCCCGCGCGTGGTAGAAGGCCCGTATGGCGACGGCGGAGTCGGGGCTCCCGAGCGGGTTCGGGGGCGGGTCGTGAGTGACCACGGTCGACGGCACACCGGCGGGATCCTGGGCGCCGTCGCCGGCACCGTGCTCGGCGGTGCCGCCGCGGCGGGCGCCGTCGGGGCCGGTGTCGCGCGCTCCCGGGTCGTGCGGGCCCGGGCCGAGCTCGAGGAGTCCGAGGCCGTCCACCCGTCCCAGCTCGGCCTGCTGCCGAAGGGCCGCGACTCGTCGGTGGCCGCCGACGACGGGACCCGGCTCGCCGTCGAGGAGATCGAGCCGGTCACCCCGGGCGCGGAGCCCGAGCTCACGGTGGTCCTCGTCCACGGCTTCGCGCAGGACCGCCGCTGCTGGCACTTCCAGCGCCGGATGCTCGCCGAGCTGACCGACCCGGCGGTGCGGGTGGTGCTCTACGACCAGCGCCGCCACGGCCGCTCGGGGCAGTGCTCGGCGCGAGCCTGCACCATCGCGCAGCTCGGCGCGGACCTCGACACCGTCATCCGCACCGTGGCCCCGGAGGGCCCGCTGGTCCTCGTCGGCCACTCCATGGGCGGCATGACGATCATGGCCCTGGCCGAGCGGCACCCCGCGCTCTTCCGCGACCGGGTGCTCGGCGTCGCGCTGGTGAGCACCTCGGCCGGCGACGTCGGCACCGTCGGGCTCCAGCGCGCCGTGCTGTCGCACCGCAACCCCGTCGTCAACGTCGTCGGCCGGCTCGCGCACTGGCGCCCGGAGACGGTCGACCGCATCCGTCGGCTCGGCGGCAACGCGATGTGGGCCGCGGTCGCCCGCTTCTCGTTCGGCGACCCGGAGACCGACCCGGTGCTGGTCGACCTCGTGGACCGCACGATCGCGTCCACCCCGCTCGACGTGCTCACCTCGTTCGCGAACACGCTCTCCACCCACGACCGGAAGGCCGCGCTGCGGGGGCTCTCGCAGTGCGAGGTGCTGGTCTCGGCGGGGACGAAGGACGTGATGATCCCGTACGAGCACTCCGAGGTGATCGCGGGAGAGCTCCCGCGCGCCGAGCTGCTGCCGCTCGAGGGCGCGGGGCACATGGCGATGCTCGAACAGCCCTCGGAGCTCGACGCGGCCCTGCTCGAGCTGCTGCGCCGCTGCACCCA
>JAICLN010000207.1 GCA_025925615.1 Actinomycetospora sp.
AGCGCCGCGCGGCGCTCGCCGCCGCCGAGGAGACCCGCGAACAGCTACGCCTGCTCACCGACTCCACGGCGGCGATGACGGCCTCGCTGGACGCGGGCGGCGCGGCCCGGGCGCTGGCCCGCATCGTCGTGCCCGCCCTCGCCGACTACTGCTGCGTCGACCTGCTCGACGAGGTGGGACTCCCGACGTCGTCGCACCGGGTCGCGGTGAACCACCGGGACGACACCAAGACCGACACGGTCAGCACGCTCGAGCGCTGGATCACCCCGACCGAGGACGGCGACGACCCGGTCGACCGGGTGCTCGCCGGTGGCGCGCCCTCGCTGCTCCCGGAGCTGCCCGTGCGCCCCGAGGGCCTGCGCGAGCAGCCGGAGCTGATGGCGCGCTACGAGCAGCTGCGCCCGCGGTCGGCGATCGTGGTGCCGCTGCGTGCCCGGGGGCAGGTGCTGGGGGCGCTGACGCTCGGCACGGAGCTGCCCTACGGCCGCCGCTACTCCCAGCGCGACCTCTACCTGGCGAGCGACCTCGCGGCCCGTGCCGGGCTCGCCGTCGACAACGCCCGTCTCTACGCCCGCGAGCACGGGGCGGCCGAGACCCTGCAGCGCAGCCTGCTGCCCGCCGTGCCCGAGGTCCCCGGCCTCACCGTGGCCTCGCGCTACCTCGCGGCGACCGACGGCGCCCAGGTCGGCGGCGACTGGTACGACCTGCTGCCGCTGCCCGACGGCGCGGTGGGCGTCGCGGTCGGCGACGTCGTGGGGCACGACCTGCGGGCCGCCGCGGCGATGGGCGAGCTCCGCGGGGTGCTGCGTTCCTACGCGTGGGAGGGCCTCGGCCCGGACGCCGTCATCGACCGGTGCAACGACCTCGTCCAGGGGCTGGGCATGGCGGCCATGGCGACCGCGGTGTTCGGCCGGCTCGAGCGCGCGACCGACGACGACGGGTGGGTCCTCGGCTACTGTAACGCCGGACACCCGCCGCCGCTCCTGCGCCGCGGCGACGGCACCGTCGAGCTCCTCACCGGCAACCTCTCCCCGCTGATTGGGGCCGTGCGGGACGCGGAGCGGGCGTGCACCGAGGTGCGCTGCCGGGCCGGTGACGTCCTCGTGCTGCACACCGACGGGCTCATCGAGGGCCCCGGGTTCGACGTGGACGAGCGCACCGACCTGCTGGCCCGCACGCTCGCCGCCGAGACCGACGTCTCCGACGTCGGGGCGATCTGCGACCGGGTCCTCGAGGTCCTCGGCGCGGACGGGCTGCGCGACGACGCCGTCCTGCTCGCGATCCGCCTGGGTGACTGAGGGCCGCCCGACACACGACGACGGCCGGCGGACCCGGGTGGGTCCACCGGCCGTCAGGTCGCGCGCGAGTCCTACTGCGGCGGCGGAGGCGGCTGCTCGCCCTGCGGCGGCGGCGGGTTCTCGTCACCGTGCAGGAAGCCCTTGGCCTTCTCACCGGCCTGGTCGAACTGCTCGTCGTGTCCGGCGAACTTGCCCTTGAGGGCGTCGCCTCCCTTGTCGACGAACGAGTCGGCCTTGTCCGGGTTGTCCCCGGCCCACTCCTTGGCCTTGTTCACCATGTCGCCGAGCCCTGCCACGGCATCCTCCTGATCCTCGGGGATCCTGTCGCGGGGAGGGTTCCCCACCGGCCGAGATCGACACCACATCAGCCCCGTCGGGTGTCGCCGAATCGTGACCCAGACCACGGTAAACAGCTTTTTACCTGTCCGGGAACCTCGATCCGCCCTCGCGCGTTGGGGAGGATGAGAGCGGTCGAGGGCCGTTCGCACGTGAGGAGGACGAGTGCGCACCAGCAGCAACCCGGCGTTCCGCAACCTGCCGACGTCACCGGGCGGCTATGCACGGTTCGGGGACGCACCGGCGGGCCTCGGGGGTGGCTTCGGCGACGGTCCCGGGGGATCGATGCCGGCGGCGGGTGCGGCCGACCGGCCGCTCACCGTCGACGACGTCGTGCAGAAGACCGCGCTCAACGCGGTCGTCGCCATCGCCGTCGGCGTGCTCGTCGCGATCAGCGGGCTCTACCTGCTCGGGATCGTCGGGTTCATCGTGGGCCTGGTCGTCGCGCTGATCATCATCTTCAAGCAGAGCACGAACCCGGCGCTGGTCCTCACCTACTCGGTGGCCGAGGGCATGGCGCTGGGCGCGCTCACCGGGGCGCTCGAGTCGTCGGGCAACCAGTACGCGGGCATCGGCTTCCAGGCGATCCTCGGCGTCGTCGGCGTATTCATCGGGATGCTCGTCGTCTACAAGACCGGTGCCATCCGGGTCACGCCCCGCCTGACCAAGATGGTCATCGGTGCGGCCATCGGCGTGATCGTGCTGATGCTCGCCAACCTCGTCGTCGGGTTCTTCACCGACGGTGGCCTGGGGCTGCGCTCCGGCGGCCCGCTGGCGATCATCTTCAGCCTGGTCTGCATCGGGATCGGCGCGTTCATGCTGCTGCTCGACTTCGACCAGGCCGACCAGGCCGTGAAGGCCGGCGTGCCGGCGCGGTTCGCCTGGTACTTGGCCTTCGGGTTCATGACGACGCTGGTCTGGCTCTACATCGAGATCCTGCGGCTGCTGAGCTACTTCCGCGACTAGGCGGGAGCGGGCCTCGGCTCCGCGCGCGAGGAGGGGCACCTTCGGCCGATCCGGCTGGGGGTGCCCTTCGTGCGTCCGGGGCCGGATCGTCGTGGGCCGGGATGTCGGCCCGACGGCCGACTCGTCGATCAGGGGCACAGCACGCAGGGTCGGTGGCTCCCGAATCTGCGTCCTGTGCCCCTCGACGACTTCGCCCGGTCCGTCAGGACAGCCGCTCGAGCACCATCGCCATGCCCTGACCACCGCCGACGCACATCGTCTCGAGGCCGATCGTGGCGTCCTTGGCGCGCAGCCCGTTCATGAGCGTGGTGGCGATGCGGGCGCCGGTCATGCCGAACGGGTGGCCGACCGCGATCGACCCGCCGTGCACGTTGAGCTTGGACTCCATCGCGGAGTCCGAGAGGCCGATGCCGCGGGCCGACGGGAGGACCTGTGCGGCGAAGGCCTCGTTGATCTCCACGAGGTCCACGTCGTCGATCGTCAGGCCCGCACGCTTCAGTGCCTGCTTCGAGGCCTCGATCGGGCCGAGCCCCATGATCTCCGGCGACAGCGCCGTCACGCCGGTGGAGACGACCCGGGCCAGCGGGGTGAGCCCGAGGTCGGCGGCGCGGGTGGCGGACATGACCACGAGCGCCGCGGCGCCGTCGTTGAGCGGGCAGGCGTTGCCGGCGGTGATGCGCCCGTCGGGCCGGAACACCGGCTTGAGGTCGGCCACCGCCTCGTAGGTGGTGCCGGGGCGCGGGGAGTCGTCGGCGGAGACCACCGTGCCGTCGGGCAGCGTCACCGGGGTGATTTCGTGGGCCCAGAAGCCGTCCTGCTCCGACTGCCCGGCGAGGTTCTGCGAGCGCACCGCGAACCGGTCCATCTCCTCGCGGGACACGTCCTCGTGGAGCGCGACGTTCTCGGCGGTCTGCCCCATCGCGATGTAGGCGTCGGGGAGCAGCCCGTCGGAGCGCGGGTCGTGCCACTCGCTCGCGCCGGACGCGGCGGCCTCGGCGGTGCGGGCCTGCGCGTCCGCGAACAGCGGGTTCTGCGTGCCCGGCATCCCGTCGGAGGAGCCGTGCTCGAAGCGCGAGACCGTCTCCACCCCGGCGGCGAGGAAGACGTCGCCCTCCCCGGCGCGGATCGCGTGCGCGGCCATCCGGATGGTCTGCAGCGACGACGAGCAGTACCGGGTGATCGTGGTCCCGGGCAGGTGGTCGTAGCCGGCCTGCACCGCGACGATGCGGGCGAGGTTGTGCCCCTGCTCCCCGCCGGGCAGCCCGCAGCCGAGCATGAGGTCCTCGACCTCGTCCGGGTCGAGCGCGGGGACGGCGTCGAGGGCGGCCCGCACCATCTGCACCGCGAGGTCGTCGGGACGCATCCCGGCGAGGATGCCCTTGCGGGCGCGGCCGATGGGGGAGCGGGCGGCGGAGACGATCACGGCGTCGGGCGTCCCGGAGTTCTGGGCCATGGGCCCGACCCTAGGCGCGGCGGCGGGCCGCGTCGCCGGTCGTGGCCCCTACACCGGTGATTCGTCGCACAACCACTCCGCCGACGATCGTGACCGGCAGGATGGGCGCCATGCAGTACGTCGAGCACATCGGGGACCTCGTCGGACACACCCCGCTGGTGAAGCTGAACCGCGTGGTGCCGACCGGGCCGGACGCGCCCCTGGTGCTCGCCAAGGTCGAGTACTTCAATCCGGGCGGCAGCGTGAAGGACCGCATCGCGGAGAAGATGGTGACCGCCGCGGAGGAGTCCGGGGAGCTCAAGCCCGGCGGCACGATCGTCGAGCCGACCTCCGGCAACACCGGCATCGGGCTGGCGATCGTCGCCCAGCAGCGCGGCTACCACTGCATCTTCGTCTGCCCGGACAAGGTCAGCGTGGCCAAGCAGGACGCGCTGCGCGCCTACGGCGCCGAGGTCGTCGTGTGCCCCGCCGCGGTCGAGCCGGACCACCCCGAGTCCTACTACTCGGTGTCCGACCGCCTGGCCCGCGAGACCGAGGGCGGCTGGAAGCCCAACCAGTACGCGAACCCGAACAACCCGGCCTCGCACGTCGAGTCGACCGGGCCCGAGATCTGGGAGCAGACCGGGGGCCGCATCACCCACTTCGTCGCGGGCGTCGGCACCGGCGGCACCATCTCGGGCACCGGGAGCTACCTCAAGGACGTCTCCGACGGTCGGGTGCAGGTCATCGGCGCCGACCCGCTCGGCTCGGTGTACTCCGGCGGCGACGGCCGGCCCTACCTCGTCGAGGGCGTCGGCGAGGACTTCTGGCCGAGTACGTACGACCGCGGGATCGCCGACCGCATCCTCGCGGTGTCCGACGCCGACTCCTTCCTCATGACGCGGCGGCTGGGCCGCGAGGAGGCGCTGCTCGTCGGCGGGTCGTGCGGGATGGCGACGGTGGCGGCCGCGCGGGTGGCGGCGGATCTGGGTCCCGACGACGTCGTGGTCGTCCTGCTCCCCGACGGCGGGCGCGGCTACCTGTCGACGGTCTTCAACGACCGGTGGATGCAGTCCTACGGCTTCCTGCAGGCCGACACCGGCGAGTACACCGTGGGCGACGTGCTGCGCGGCAAGGACGGCTCGATCCCGGACCTGGTGCACGGGCACCCCGCCGAGACGGTCTCGGACATCATCGCGATCATGCGCGAGTTCGGCGTCTCGCAGATCCCGATCGTCAAGGCCGAGCCGCCGGTGATGATGGCCGAGGTCCGCGGCGCGGTGACCGAGCGGGACCTGCTCGACCGGCTGTTCACCGGGAAGGCCTCCCTGACCGACCGCGTCGAGGACCACCTGGCGCCGGCGCTGCCGACCGTCGGGATCACCGAGCCGCTCTCGCAGGGCATGACGGCGCTGCAGGGCGGGGACGGGCTCCTCGTCATCTCCGACGGGCGCCCGGCCGGCATCGTCTCGCGGGCCGACGTGCTCGCGTTCCTCGCCGGCCGTTAGGGGAGGATCGTGGGTGTGACCAACCAGCACGGCTTCGCGACGCGCGCCATCCACGCCGGGCAGGACCCGGACCCGACCACCGGCTCCGTCGTCGTGCCCGTGCACGCGACCTCGACGTTCGCGCAGGACGGCGTCGGCGGGCTGCGGTCGGGCTACGAGTACGCCCGCACCGGCAACCCGACCCGCGCCGCGCTGGAGGCCCAGCTCGCGGCCCTCGAGGGCGGCCGGCTCTGCCGTGCGTTCGCCTCGGGGATGGCCGCCGAGGACACCCTGCTGCGGGCCACCCTGCGTCCCGGCGACCACCTGGTCATCCCGATCGACGCCTACGGCGGCACCTTCCGGCTGATCTCGACGGTGCTCGCCGACTGGGGCGTGTACTACTCCGCGGTCGACCTGTCCGACCTCGACGCGGTCCGGGCGGCGATCCTCCCCGAGACGAAGCTGCTCTGGTGCGAGACGCCGACCAACCCCCTGCTCTCGATCGCGGACGTGGCGGCGCTGGCCGGGATCGCCGGGGAGCACGGGCTGCGGCTCGTCGTCGACAACACCTTCGCCTCGCCCTACCTCCAGCAGCCCCTCGCGCTCGGAGCGAGCGTCGTCGTGCACTCGACGACGAAGTACCTGGGCGGGCACTCGGACGTCGTCGGGGGTGCGCTGGTGACCTCGGACGAGGAGCTCGCCGCGGACCTCGCCCGGCTGCAGAACGGCATGGGCGCCGTGCCCGGGCCGTTCGACTGCTTCCTGACCACCCGCGGGATCAAGACCCTCGCCCTGCGGATGGAGCGCCACTGCGACAACGCCGAGCGTGTGGTCGAGGCCCTGGAGGCGCACGACGCCGTCACCTCGGTGCTCTACCCGGGGCTCGCCTCGCACCCGGGCCACGAGACGGCGGCCAAGCAGATGCGCCGGTTCGGCGGGATGGTGTCGATCCGGCTCGCCGGTGGGGATCCCGCCGCCCGTGCGCTGTGCGCGGCGACGCGGGTGTTCACACTCGCCGAGTCGCTGGGCGGAGTGGAATCGCTGATCGAGCACCCGGGCGCGATGACGCACGCGTCGACGGCGGGCTCGCCGCTGGAGGTGCCGTCCGACCTGGTGCGCCTCTCGGTGGGCATCGAGGACGGCGACGACCTGGTGGACGACCTGCTCCGGGCCCTCGCGACGCTCTGAGGTCCGGCGCTTCCGGGTCCGCCCGACGAGGGCACGTGGGGCAGGTTTCGGGCGTGCCCGGGCTGCCTGACGTGCCCGTGATCATGACGCGGGGTCGCGCGCGGCTGACGAGGGGCACGTCACGCACGGTCTGAGCGCGTCCGGGCCGCCCCTCGTGCTCATGATCACGCGTCGCGGGGAGAGGTCCGAGCGAGCGGCCCTCTCGCGCGGGTAGAAGCAGCGAGCGTGCCGTTCGCTCGGGAAGCCCGCTGCTACCCGCGGCGGGCGTCGGCCTGGTCGGCCGTGGAGCCGTGCGGGGCGGTGTGACCGGGGACGACGAGGCCCGGGACGGTGCAGCCGCCCACGAACACGGGCCCGTGATGGGTCTCGACGAGGGTCCCCGGGTCGTCACAGCCGGCCTGCGAGACGGTGAAGACGGCCGCGCCGGTGAGGGCGGCGGCCACGACCAGCGGGGCGAGCAGCCCCACGCGCGCGGCCCGGCCCACCGCGGGGCGGGTGCCGCCGCTCCGTGTACCGGTCATCGCTGCCTCCCCGGGCCCGTTCACGCTCTCAACACAGGCTACCGACCACATCCGCGCTCGTCGGGTCTTCGGTTCGACCCGTCCGACCGGCGAGGCGGGACCAGCGACGACCGGGCCGTTCCGGGGTCCGCCGCATCAGCGGTTGCCCGCCCGTCGCCGGGGTGAACCGGTCGCCGACGTCACCGGGTCGCCGGGAACCGTGTGGGCGACCGGCCCGCGACCGGCCCCGCGACCGGCCCGCGACCGGCCCGCGACCGGCCCGCGACCGGCCCGCGACCGGCCCGCGACCGGACCCCACGGGACCGGCCCGCGACCGGCCCGCGACCGGACCCCACGGGACCGGCCCGCGACCGGACCCCA
>JAICLN010000345.1 GCA_025925615.1 Actinomycetospora sp.
CCCCGCGGGAGACCGTCCTCGCGCTGGCGCGCGCCGCCTGCGCCCGGGCCTCCCGGGTTCCGCTGTCCGGTGCCGTGGGCCCGACGGCCGACCTGACCGCGCTGTGCGACCTCGTCGCCCGCACCCGGGGCAGCTCCGACCCGGCCACCCGCGCGGTGCTGCTCCGGGAGG
Organism: Actinomycetospora sp.; assembly: GCA_025925615.1. Classification (GTDB taxonomy): domain Bacteria; phylum Actinomycetota; class Actinomycetes; order Mycobacteriales; family Pseudonocardiaceae; genus Actinomycetospora. The sequence continues at coordinate 172 of JAICLN010000345.1, forward strand.
CCGCCGCCGCCCACCTCGCGGTCCGCGGCGCCGGGTCGGCCCCCGACGGGCCGGACGTCCCGGACACCGACGCCGCCGAGCGGCTCCTCGACGAGCTCGTCGCGCTCGTCGCCGAGCGCGGTCTGACCCTCTTCGCCGTCGACGCCGAGGCCCTGCTCGCCCGCCGCGCGCTGCTCGCCGACGACGAGGAGTCCGCGCTCGCCGCCGCGACCCGCGCGCTCACCCAGCTCGACGAGCAGTCCGTGGTCGACCACGCCCCCACCCAGCACGAGCACCGCGGCAACCTGCAGGACACCTACCGGCTCGTCGCGGCCACCCTCGCCTCCCTCGGGCTGGGCGAGGTCGCCCAGCCGCTGCTCACCCGCGCCCGGGTCATCGCCGACGACGACGGGGACCTGCTCGCCGCGGCCCGGTGCGACCACGAGCACGTGCGGGTGCTGGTCTCGTGGGGCCTGCGGCTCCAGCGCGCCCACCGCGACGGGATGCCCCACCTCGACGACGCCGCACGCCGGGCGGCCGCGCTGCACGCCGAGCCCGCGCTGCTGCCCCCGGACCACCGGCTGCTCCTGCGGGCGGCGGTGACGCTCGCGCGCCGCCCGTCCGAGCAGCCCGACGCCCACGGCCGCCTCCACGCCCCCGACGAGGTCGCCGTGACCGCGCGCGGCGATGCGGACGCCCTCGGTCCCGACGACCGCATCTGCCCGGCCCTCGCCGACCACCTGCTCTGCCGACTCGCCCGGGCCCGCGCCCTCACCCTCGCCGGCCGCCGCGACGAGGCCGCGGGGGTGCTCGAGCGGGTCCGCGCCCGCCGCCCGCGGGGCGAGCCGAACCTGCTGCTCGCCGTCAGCCGCGAGCTCGCCCACGTCACCGGCGACCCGCCGGGCACCGACGGGCTCGCCGCCCGGCGGGCGCTGCGCGACTACACCAGCGACCTCGAGCACGAGCTGTGGACCCTGCAACGGGCCCGCGTGCTGTCGCTGACCACGCGGCTGGCGCACGAGCAGCTGCGCCGCGAGCACGGCGAGGCCACCGCCCAGGCGCGTACCGACCCGCTGACCGGCCTGCCCAACCGGCGCGCGCTCGACGACGTCCTCGCCGACCACCTCACCACCGTCGCCACCCGGGCCGGGGTGGCACTCGCCGTCGCGATGGTCGACGTGGACCGCTTCAAGACGATCAACGACCGGATGTCCCACGCCCGCGGCGACGAGGTGCTGCGCCTGGTCGCGGAGACGCTGCGGCGCTGCCTGCGCGCCGACGACGTCGTGGCCCGCTACGGGGGCGACGAGTTCGTCGTCGTGCTGCCCGGCAGCTCGGAGGCAGCCGCGCGCGGGGCGCTCGAGCGGGCCGCCCTCGCCGTCGCCGGGGTGCCCGTCGGGGACGGGTCGTGGGTGTCGCTGTCGGTCGGGGTCGCCGGCGCCGAGCACTCCGGGGTGACCCCGGGGACGCTGCTCGCCCGGGCCGACCGCGCGATGTACGCGGCCAAGCGGGCGGGCGGCGGCGCCGTCGTCCTCGACGCCTCCACCGACACCCCGGCGGAGGGCCTCGCCGTCGGCGGGTGAGGCCGTGGGAGGATCGCCCTGCACCGCACCTGCCGACGCCGAGACCTCCGGGAGCGAGAAGAGCCGATGCCGTCGACCCCCGCCGCGGTCGTCGTCCTCGCTGCGGGAGAGGGCACCCGGATGCGGTCGGCCACCCCGAAGGTGCTCCACCCGGTGGGCGGTCGCAGCCTCCTCGGGCACGCGCTGCACGGCGCCGCGGGCGCCGATCCCGACCACCTCGTCGTCGTGGTCGGCCACGGCCGCGAAGAGGTCGGCACCCACTGCCACCAGATCGGCGCCGAGCTCGGGCGCGAGATCCGCACGGCCGTGCAGGATCGCCGGCGCGGCACCGGGCACGCCGTCGCGTGCGGGGTCGGCTCGCTGCCCGCGGACGCCTCCGGCACGGTGCTCGTCTCCTACGGGGACGTCCCGCTGCTCGACGCGGCCACGCTGCGCGCGCTCGTCGCCGAGCACGACGACGCCGGGAACGCCGTCACGCTGCTCACGGCCGAGATGGACGACCCCACCGGATACGGCCGCGTCGTGCGGGGAGGCAAGGCGCCCGGAGAAGAAGACGCCGTCGTCGCCATCGTCGAGCAGGCCGACGCGTCGCTCGAGCAGCTGGCGATCACCGAGGTCAATTCCGGGGTCTACGCGTTCGACCTGACGGTGCTGCGCGCCGCGCTCGCCGGGCTGGGCACCGACAACGCCCAGGGCGAGCTCTACCTCACCGACGTCGTGGCCGCGTCGGCCCGCGACGGGCTCTCCGTCGGCGCGGTGGAGCTGGCGGATCCCTGGCTCGTCGCCGGGGTGAACGACCGCGTGCAGCTCGCCGCGATGGGCGCCGAGATCAACCGCCGGGTGCTCGAGCGGTGGATGCGGGCGGGCGTCACCGTCACCGACCCGCGCTCGACCTGGGTCGACGTCGACGTCCGGCTCTCCCAGGACGTCACCCTGCTGCCCGGCACGCAGCTGCACGGGCGCACGGCGGTCGCACAGGGCGCGACGGTCGGCCCGGACTCCACGCTCACCGACGTCACCGTCGGCGCCCGGGCCAGCGTCGTCCGCACCCACGGCAGCAACTCCGTCGTCGGCCCGGAGACCTCCGTCGGCCCGTTCGCCTACCTGCGCCCCGGGGTCGAGCTCAGCGAGCACGGCAAGATCGGGACGTTCGTCGAGGTCAAGAACTCCCGGATCGGGGCGGGCAGCAAGGTGCCGCACCTGACCTACGTCGGGGACGCCACCATCGGCGAGGGCAGCAACATCGGCGCGTCGAGCGTGTTCGTGAACTACGACGGCGTGACCAAGCACCGCAGCGTCGTCGGCGACCACGTGCGCACCGGCAGCGACAACACCTTCGTGGCCCCCGTCACCATCGGGGACGGGGCCTACACCGGAGCGGGCACCGTGGTTCGCGAGGACGTGCCCCCGGGCGCCCTCGCCGTCTCCTCGGGTCCGCAGCGGACGATCGAGGGCTGGGTGGAGCGCAGACGTCCGGGCACCGCGGCGGCCGAGGCCGCGGCCCGCGCGACACCCGACGGGGGACCGGACGACGCACCGCGGTCGTCCGATCGGCGTGACCAGGAGGAGCAGTGACCGTGAGCGTTGTGTCGTCCACCCCCAAGAAGAGCCTGATGCTCTTCTCCGGCCGGGCCCACCCCGAGCTGGCCGAGGAGGTCGCCAAGGAGCTCGACGTCACGATCGTCCCCCAGGCGGCCTACGACTTCGCCAACGGCGAGATCTTCGTCCGGTTCGAGGAGTCGGTCCGCGGCTGCGACGCGTTCGTCATCCAGAGCCACACCGCGCCGATCAACCAGTGGCTCATGGAGCAGCTGATCATGATCGACGCGCTCAAGCGGGCGTCGGCGAAGCGGATCACCGTCGTGATGCCCTTCTACCCCTACGCCCGCCAGGACAAGAAGCACCGCGGCCGCGAGCCGATCAGCGCCCGCCTCATCGCCGACCTTTTCCAGACCGCCGGGGCCGACCGCATGATGTCGGTCGACCTGCACACCGCGC
>JAICLN010000160.1 GCA_025925615.1 Actinomycetospora sp.
CGCGCCCCCGAGCTGGTCGGCCGCCGGATCCTCCAGTTCGAGCCCGACGAGCAGGCCGCGGCCGCGGACGTCCCCGATGACCGCATGGCGGTCGGCGAGCCCCAGCAGGCCGGAGCGCAGCCGCTCCCCGAGCTCGCGGGCGCGGAGGTCGAGCCGGTCGCGCTGCAGCACGTCCAGCACGGTCAGCCCGACGGCGGCGGGCAGCGGGTCGTTGGCGTGGGTGGTGAAGAACAGGAAGCCGCGCTCGTGGGCGGTGGCCTCGACCTCGGCGGTCGTCACGACGGCGGCCAGCGGCAGGCCGGCGCCGAGGGTCTTCGAGAGCGTGACGATGTCCGGGACCACGCCGTCGCGCTCGAAGGCGTACCAGTCACCGGTGCGGCACAGGCCGGTCTGGGCCTCGTCGACGATGAGCAGCATGCCGCGCTCGCGGCACTTCTGCGCCAGCACGGCGAGGTAGGCCGGGGGCAGGTCGACCACGCCGCCCGAGCTGAGGATCGGCTCGACGAGGCAGGCGGCGGGGCTGCCGACGGACTGGGCGTCGACCAGGTCGAAGCCGAGGTCGAGCTGGCGGCGCCAGTCGAGCTTCCCGTCGGCGTCGACGATGCCCGGGCGGAAGCGATCGGGCACGGGCAGCGCGACGTTGCCGGGGACGGCGGGCCCGTATCCGTGCCGGCCCGCGCTGTAGGTGGCGCTCGCCGCGGCCTGGGTCATGCCGTGCCAGGAGCGGGCGAAGGACACCACCTCGTGCCCACCGGTCACCAGCTTCGCCATCCGCAGCGCGGCCTCGTTGGCCTCCGCACCCGTCGTCAGGAACATGACGCGGTCGAGGGGGTCGGGCAGCGTCGCGAGGAGGCGGTCGGCGAGCTCGAGCACCGGCGGGCTGAGCATGCCGCTGTAGAGGTGGTCGAGCCGGGCGACCTGGTCGGCGACGGTGGCGACGATCTCGGGGTGCGAGTGCCCGAGGATCGCGCTCATCTGTCCGGAGGTGAAGTCGAGCAGTTCGCGGCCCTCGGTGGTGAACACCGAGCTGCCCGCGGCCCGCTCGATCACCTCCGGGCTGAACGCGCCCCGGCCGGAGAAACGGATGAGTGGCTGCACGCCCGGAGCTTCCCCGACCGGGGCCCTCGCGCGCGATGGCCGTAACGGATCCGGGCACGGCGCGATGCACGTGACGACCCCGCCGATTCCCGGCGGGGTCCTGACGTCGGGGGAACCATGACCGAGATCGCCGGGGCGACCTGTCCCACCTGTGCCACCGTCCTGCCCGCGGCGGGGCAGCCCTGCCCGCGGTGCGCGACCCCGGCGCCGTACGCCGGCCCCGCGTACCAGCCGATGTCCTACCGGGCGCCCTACGCGCCGATGGGCGGCCCCGGCACGCCGTACCCGCCGATGCCGTACCAGGGCGGGCCCTACCCGCCGGCGCCGTACCAGCCGGTGGCGTACCCCGTACGTCCGGCGAAGTCGCCGGGCATCGCGGTCCTGCTCACCCTGCTGTGGATCGGCGCCGGCCACCTCTACCTCGACCGGGTCGGGACCGGGCTCGCGCTCATGGGGGCCCACTTCTTCGTGGGCTTCCTGCTGTTCTTCATCTTCGCCCCGCTGGGCTTCGTGGCGTGGCTCGCCGCGGTCGTCTGTGCCTGCGTGTGGTGCTCGAACCTCGCCGGTCAGATCAACGCCGGGATGGTGCCGCCGCGCGAGACGTGGTGACGTCCGGCGACCACGCCCGCTCCTCGGTGACGATCGCGGTCACCAGCCCGAACGGCGTCACGTCGAAGGCCGGGTTGAAGACCGGCGTGCCCGGCACCGTCGTCGTGATCCCGCCGAACCCGGTCACCTCGTCGGCCCCGCGCTCCTCGACGACGATGTCGGCGCCCGTCGGGGTCACCGGGTCGATCGTCTCCTCGGGGGCGACGACGAGGAACGGCACGCCGGAGCGGGCGGCCGCGCAGGCGAGCATGTAGGTCCCGATCTTGTTCGCGACGTCGCCGTTCGCGGCGATCCGGTCGGCCCCGACGACGACGGCGTCCACGAGTCCCGTCGCGAGCGCCGCGGGTCCGGCGGAGTCGACGCAGAGCCGGTGCGGGGCGCCCGCCCGCGCGAGCTCCCAGACCGTCAGCCGCGCGCCCTGCAGCAGCGGCCGCGTCTCGCAGGCGAGCACCTCGGCGAGGGTCCCGCGCTCGTGCAGCCGCAGCGCCGCGCCGAGCGCGCTGCCCCCGTCCCCACAGGCGAGGTCGCCGGTGTTGCAGAGGGTCAGGAGGCGCAGCGGACGGCCGGGGCCGCCGGCCTCGAGCAGGTCCGCCGCCCGTGAGGTGGCCGCCGCGTTGACCCGGGCCCCGTCGGCGAGGACGGCCCGGGCCTCGGCGAGCACCGCGGCCGGGCCCTCGCCGAGGCGGGCGATCGCGCGGCGGGCGCCGAGGGCGAGCGGGACCGCGGTCGGGCGGGCGTGGGCGATCCGATCGGTCTCCGCGCGCGCCGTCGTCGGGTCACCGGCGTGGAGGTGCGCGGCCAACGCGGCACCGAACGCCCCGGCGACCCCGAGGTTCGGCGCCCCGCGGACGGCGAGGGTGCGGATCGCGTCGACGACCCCGTCCACCGTCGTGAGGTGCAGGTACTCGGTCGCCTGCGGCAGCGCGCGCTGGTCGAGCAGCACCACCGCCGGGCCGTCCTCGGACCAGTCCACGGTGCGCACGCCCCCGATCCTGCCTCGCGGCGGCCGTCGATTCACCCCAGAGCGGCGTAGGCGGCGTCGACGGTCGCCGTGTGCACGGCGAAGTCGTCGGGCGAGGCGAAGAGCCGCTGCGTCAGCGTGACCACCACGAGGCCACGCACCGGGTCGACGTGCCAGCTCGTCCCGAGCCCGCCCGCCCAGCCGAACGAACCGGTCCGCGGGCCCCCCGTGGTCACCGACACCCCGAAGCCCCAGCCCATGCCCTCGTCGAGGAAGCCCCCGGCCCACGCGCGCTGGTCGACGGTGAGCTGGTCGCTGGTCATGGCGGCGACGAAGTCCGGGCGGAGGACCTCCGCCCCGCCGGCGAGCAGCATCCGGGAGAACGCGAAGAGGTCGTCGACGGTCGACACCAGCCCGGCCGCCCCGTCCGGGAACCGCGGCGGGGTGCTCCAGAGGCCGTCGGGCACGTCCCACACGACGCCGGCCTCGTAGGCGGTCGCGAGCCGGGCCGGGTCGCCGGTGAAGGCGGTGTCGGTCATGCCCAGCGGCTCGAGCACCCGGGTGCCCAGCAGGTCGGGCAGCGGTTCGCCGGCGGCGCGGGCGGCGAGGACCCCGAGCAGCTGTCCGGGGGTGTTGTAGAGCCAGCGCTCGCCCGGCTGCGCGAGCAGGGGGAGCGCGGCGAGCTCCGCGAGCCAGGCGTCGGGGTCCGGCACCACGTCCGGCCGGGGCGGTCCCATCGTGTTGAGCCGCTCGGCCCCCAGCGCGGCCCCGATCGGCCACGGCGGGTCGGCCATGAACAGCTCCATGGACTGGCCCCAGCCGCACGTGTAGGTCAGCACGTCGCGGACGCTGATCGGGCGCGCCGCCGCGACGGTGTCGCCGAGGGCGGCGTCGGGACGGCGCAGGACCCGCGGGTGCGCGAGCTCGGGCAGCAGCCGGTCCACCGGCTCGTCGAGGGTGAGCGAGCCGTCGGCGAGCAGGGTCCCGACGGCGGCCGCGACGACCGGCTTGGTCAGCGACGCGAGCCGGAAGAGCGAGTCCCGCGCGACGGGTTCACCGCCGACCGCGAGCGTCCCCCGGGCCTCGACGTGGACCTCGTCGCCCTGGGCCGCGAGCACCACCAGGCCGGGGAGATCGTCGGCGAGTGCTCCGGCCGCCGCCTCGCCGAGCCGCCGTCCGCACGCCTCGACGAACGTCCCCCGCCCCGTCGTCATGCAAGGAAGCTACCGCGTGATATCGAAACAGGACAGACGCGCTTCGCCGCCGAGTGGGCTCCCACGGCTCCCGCCGCAGCCCTCCAGGTCCACTCGGCGAGCTCGACAGCCTCAGCTAGAAGACGATCGTCGTGCTCCCGTCCCGCATGACCCGGTCCTCGCAGTGGGCGCGGACGGCGCGGGAGAGGACCGAGCGCTCGACGTCGGCCCCGAGGCGGGTGAGGTCCGCCGTCGAGTGCCGGTGGTTCACCCGGATCACGTCCTGCTCGATGATCGGGCCCTCGTCGAGGTCCTCGGTCACGTAGTGCGCGGTGGCGCCCACGATCTTGACGCCCCGCTCCTTCGCCCGCCGGTAGGGGACCGCGCCGACGAAGGCGGGCAGGAACGAGTGGTGGATGTTGATCATCGGGGCGCCGACGGCATGGAGCAGCGAGCCGGAGATGATCTGCATGTAGCGGGCGAGCACCACGAGGTCGACCCCGTGCAGGAGCTCCGCCTGCCGCGCCTCGGCCTCGGCCTTCGTGTCCGGGGTGACGGGCACGTGCACGAACGGGACGCCGAACGGCTCGACGGCGCCGGCCAGGTCGGGGTGGTTGGACACGACGACCTCGACCGAGACGTCCAGCTCGCCCCGCTGGGTGCGCCAGAGCAGGTCGAGCAGGCAGTGGTCGATCTTCGACACCATGATCCCGATGCGCTTGGGGACCGCCGCGTCGGTGAGGGTGAACTCCATGCCGAAGCCGCGGGCGACGTCGGAGCCGAACGCCGCGCGCAGGCCGTCGAGGTGCCCGTGCGCCAGGGCGAACTCGGTGCGCTGGAAGTAGGTGCCGCCGCTGCGGGCGGTGGCGTGCTGGTCGAGGGAGAGGATGTTCGCCCCGGACGCGGAGAGGAAGGACGCGACGGCGGCGACGATCCCCTGGCGGTCGGGACAACGGACGAGCAGCCGGCCGATGGTGTCGGCGGGCAGGGAGCCGGTCACGCGCGGGAGGGTAGGCGACGACCCGCAGGCGGTGCGCCTCAGGACAGGGAGACGACCCGACGATTCGGGATCCGCAGCGGGATGAGGGCGTCGTTGCGCCGCCGCACGATCGCGGTGGCCAGTTCCCGGGCCCGGGCGTCCACGTCCGCGTCGTGCTCACCGGCCAGCGTCGCGGCGGCCCGGCCCACCTCGAGGGCGATCCGGGCCAGCTCGTCGAGGAGGTCGGCCGACCAGTCGAAGCGGTCGACGTCCGCGGGGCAGGTCACGCGGCCGAGCTGCGCCAGCGCCTCGTGGGCGCTGCGCACGAGATCCCGCATCGTCTGACCGTCGTCCACGTCACGCTCCCCGCGCCGAGTCCCGAGACCGCGTCCCGCCGCATCGAGGGTGCCCGGCGCGGGCGGCTTCACACGTCGCGCGGCGATCGGTCGGTGAACGGACGACCGACGGCGTCCCGTCGGACGGCGGCGAGATCCGGAGCTGGACGGTCGTGAGCCGATCGGCCGAACACTCACGGCGAACCGTCGCAGAAAGTAAGGGCCCGGCCGGCGGGGGGACACCGACCGGGCTGTCGTCGATCACGGGGGGCATGATCGACGATCCGGATGCTTCCGCTCCGTGCACGCCGCGTCAAGTTGGTGCCGGGCCCCGGCACCTGTTCGTTCACTCTCGTCGCCCGGCGGTCGCGTGCAACGATGACGGCTCTCACAGCGCGTTCGGAGGGGGGAACGACGATGCGGATCCGACTGCGGAACGGCCCCTGTCGCGGCGAGCGCGACGTGCGGATCGCCGAGACCGCCTCGCCGCCCGAGGAGTACCTGGTGCTCGTCGAGAAGGGCCCGCGGATGCCGACCGACGGGCTCAACGGCGGATCGATCCCGGGGATCAACGTCTACGCCGTGCACCGCCTCGACCAGCGCGACGCGGACGGCACCCCGGTCTACGGGTTCACCGGCGAGCGTCACCAGCGCGGCTACTGACGAAGCGCCGTCGATCGCGCGCACGGCCCCGTCCGTCGAGCGGCCCCCGGAGTTCACGTCGTCGCGCACACGCCGGGCCGCCCGTGGGGTACACGCTCGCCCGAAGACCGCAACCGACCCGTAGGAGGGCGACATGGGACAGCTCGACGCGAAGCTGGACAAGGAGTTCGAGGAGACGCCGCTGGCGGACCTGGCGGACGCGCCGGTCTCGGCGCTGCAGGGCGTGAGCGACGCCGACGCCCAGCACCTCAAGGACGCGTTCAACATCAAGACGGTCCGCGACCTCGGGACGAACAAGTACTTCCTCTGGGCGCAGGCGATCGTCAAGCTCGCGGAGTAGGTCCGGACACACGACGGGGGCCCGGCCGACCGGCCGGGCCCCCGTCGTCTGCGTGGCGCGTCGTCAGTCCTTGAAGGCGTCCTTGATCTTCTCGCCCGCCTGCTTCACGTTGCCCTTGACCTGGTCGCCCTTGCCCTCGGCCTTGAGCTCGTCGTCGTCCTGCACCTTGCCGACGGTCTCCTTGGCCTTCCCCTTGAGCTCGTCGGTCTTGTTGTCGATCTTGTCTCCGGTAGCCATGGCGTCGGGGTACCCGCCCGGGTCACGCGCGTACCAGCAGCACCCAGACCGGCCCGGGCGCGAAGGTGAGCGGTTTCCCGCCGGCGCCGGTGAACGTCGTCGGGCTCCCGGGCGCCGGCCGCGACCAGGTGCCCGGGTACCGCTTGCCGTCCCGGAGCACCTCGACCGGGCCCTGGCCCACGGTGACGGCGGTCGGTGACGGCGCGCCCGCCACGTCGTGGATCGCGGAGGTCCGCACCGGCACCCGCTGGACGACGACGGTCGCGGGCCCGTTCGCCGTGACGGTGGGCGAACCGCCGAACGCGACGGTCCAGCGCCCGCCGGCGGCGTGCAGGGCGACGGCGGTGGTGCCCACGGTCTCGGTGACGTCGGCGGCCGGCGTGCCCCCGGCGGGCGCCGGCCCGAACCGGAACCCCACGTCGTGCGGTGCGGCCGCCCCGCGGGCGGCCCCGACGAGGGCCGCCGGGTCGCCGTAGAGGTTGTGGGGGGCTTCGCCGGCTCCGCGCCGGTAGGCCGCGGCCACCTGGTCGGGGGACACCGGGACGACCGGGCCGGACGACACCAGCCGGTCGAGCTCCGGGGCGTTGCCCGAGAAGGCCAGGGCCGGGCGGCCGTAGGCGGCGAGCAGGTCGATGTCGGACTCGCGGAAGCTACGCACCGGGCCCACCGAGGGCGGCAGGTGCGAGGCGAACACCGCGAGGAGCCGGGTGACGCCGCCCTCGACCGGCTCGACGTAGACCACGTCCGCGTCCGACACCCCGGTCCAGGGCCGGCCCTGCGGCGAGTTGTCGACCTTCACCGCGAGGACGGCCGTCCCGGCGCCGCCCGGTTCCCCGGTGAGGGGCGAGACCTTCGCGGCGGGCACCGGGGTCGAGGCGGGCGCGGCCGGAAGGGCGGGGGTCCCGTCGCGGGAGCTCCAGACGACCACGCCGAGGACGACCGCGATCACCAGGGCGATCACGACGGCGACCGCCCGCGTCGCCTCCGACCCTCCTCGTTCCCCGGCCACGGGAACACCAACGCCGGAAGCGTCCTCCCGGTTCGCCGCCCCACCTATCATCGAGGTCATGGCCCGCCGGCCCGTGCAGCACGCCCACCCCGACGACCCCCCGCCCGAGGACGCCCGCAAGCGCGCGTCCGACGGCGAGCGCGAGGACGTGGCGGCGATGCTGGCGCGGGCGATGGTCGCGGGCCGGCTCACCCCGGTGGAGTACAGCGACCGCGCGGCCATCGCCCAGGCCGCCCGGTATCGCGACCAGCTCGACGGCCTGCTCTCCGACCTCCCGGGGGCGGTCCTGCACTCCTCGCACGGCGCCGACGCCCTGGAGCTCGAGGCCGGGCTCGGCGGGTCGATCAGCCGCCGCGGGCTGTGGAAGGTCCCGCCGACGGTGCGGGTGCACAGCTGGGTCGGTGGCGTCCTGCTCGACTTCTCCGAGGCCGAGTGCGACACCGCCGTGGTGGCCGTCGAGCTCGCGACGGGGATGTGCTCGCCGACGCTCGTCCTGCCCGAGGGCGGGACCGCCGACGTCGACCACCTGCGCATCTCGGCCGGCTCGGTCCGCGACGAGACGGTGCACCGGCGCGAGCGCGGCCCGCTGCACGTGTCGGTGCGGGGCCGGCACGCGTTCGGCGACGTCGTCCTCCGCCACCCGGTGCGTGGACGGTGGGAACGCCTGCGGGCACTGCCGCACGACGCGCCGCGGACGCTGGCGCGGCGGGTGGCCCAACGGTCCGCGTCCGGGCGGGACGATCGACCCGCCCGGCCCGAGGGTCTCGGGGGCGACGCCGCCGGGCGGTAACGTCGCAGGGGTGCGTGCCGCCCATCGGGGGTGGTCCGGACGGGGAGGACGGCGTGACCCTCGATCCCACCCTCGGCGTGCGCTTCCTGCTCCCGCTCGGCGTCGGCGTCGTCGTCGCGCTGCTCATGACGCCGCTGCACGCCGCGCTCGCGCGGCGTCGGCGCCAGGCGCTGCTGATCGACCGGGTCGTCACCGGTCGCGTCGCGCGCCTGACCGGCCCCGAGCGCCGTCGCGCGATCCGGCACCTGCACGCCGAGGCCGGGCACCCCGTCAGCGTCGTCGGCGGGCTGGCCCTCGCCTCCGGCGTCGTCACGCTGATCGGCGCCACGATCACCGCCCACGCGGCGCTGGGGGCCACCGACCGGCGCGCCGTGCTGACGCGGCTGTTCGACGAGCTGGACGCCTCCGGGCTGCCCACCCCGTCGAGCGCGACGGGACTCACGGTGGTCAGCGTGGCGCTGGGTCTCGTCCTCGCGCTCGCCGTCGGGACCCTGCACGTCGCGACGCTCGACCTCGAGCGGCGCCGCGCCATGCCGGTGACCCGGCCGTGGCCGTGGTCCCGACGACGGGTCACCTGGCTGGCCGCCGGGGTGGCCATGCTCGTCCTGCTCGCCATCGGGATCGAGGCGGGGGGCCTCGCGGCCGGGCTGTTCCTGCTCGGGCACCAGCTCACCGCCCGGGCGATGCGGCCCCGGGTGTGCACCGTCGCGCCCGTGCTCCCCGAAGCGCTGCGCGCCGCCCGCCTGCCCGGACCCAAGGAGCGCCGGCTCATCCGGTCCCGCCGGGGGCCCGCCCCCGGCCTCCCCGGCGCCGCCGGCCCGCCCACCGGCGCTCGCCCGGCGTCGTCGGGCCCGCCCCGCGACGCCGCCCGGCCGCCCGCGCG
>JAICLN010000313.1 GCA_025925615.1 Actinomycetospora sp.
ACGAGGAGGCCGGCACCACCGTGCTCGGCGCGAACCCCGCGCGGCACCGTCGCGGCGGCGCCACCGCGGGCCCGGGCCGGGACGAGGACGCCCAGGACGCCCACGACACCTCGCGCCCCGGCCGGCGCTCCCGGAGCCGCGACCGGGCGGACGACGCGGCCCCCGGCGGGAAGAAGAAGCGCAAGGGCTCGTTCTGGCGCGAACTGCCGCTGCTCATCGTCGTCGCGATCGTGCTGACCTTCGTCATCCAGACCTTCATCGCGCGCATCTACGTGATCCCGTCCGCGTCGATGGAGCAGACGCTGCACGGCTGCGACGGGTGCGCCAACGACCGCGTGGCCGTCGACAAGGTCACCTACCGCTTCGGCGACCCCTCGCCCGGCGACGTCGTCGTGTTCAAGGGCCCGCAGGCGTGGCTCGACAACGACGAGGTCGGCGAGGAGCAGCCGTCGAGCAACGCGCTGATCCGCGGCTTCCAGGACGCGCTCTCGCTCGTCGGGCTCGCGGCCCCCAACGAGAAGGACTTCGTCAAGCGCGTCATCGCCACCGGCGGGCAGACCGTCGCGTGCTGCGACGCCACGAACCACGTCCTCGTCGACGGCAAGCCGATCAACGAGCCGTACCTCTACTTCCAGCCCGGGCTCGGCGACAAGCAGGCCACGTTCGACCCCGTCCGGGTGCCGGACGGCCAGCTCTGGGTGATGGGCGACAACCGCAACAACTCCGCGGACGCGCGTTTCCACGGCCCGGTGCCGGTCAGCGACGTCATCGGCAAGGTGCGCCTCGTCGTGCTGCCGATCAGCCGCTGGCGCACGGTGCCCGCGATCGACCCGCAGACGACGACGGCGGCGCTGGGTGAACCGGGCGGCGCGGCTCCCCTGGGCACTGGCACGGCGGGCGCGGCGGCGGGCGCGCTGCTGGCGGTCCCCGTCGTGGGCGTCGGCCGGCGGCTGCGTCGGGCCACCGGGCTCGACACGTCCACCGCGGCCCCGCCCCATCCCGATCCGACGGAGCCCGATCCGACGGAGCCCGATCCGACGGAGCCCGATCCGACGGAGCCCGATCCGACGGAGCCCGGTCCGGCGGACGCCGGGGAGGGTTCCCGAGCGGCGGAGGCCGACCGGGAGTGACCTCCGCACCGTCCCGCTCCGGCGGCGACGGGCGTGCCCGGACCGGAGGACGCCCTCGCCGTCGCGCCCGCCGTCCGCTGCCGCCCCGGACCGGGGTCCAGCCGCCGCGGGCGATCATCCGCCGCTCCAGCGAGTCCTGGGCGCTGCAGTCGGCACTGGAACGCCACGGCCTCGGCCCCGTCGTCGGGGTGGACGAGGCCGGCCGGGGCGCCTGTGCCGGGCCGCTCGCCGTCGCGGCGTGCATCCTGCGCCCGAACGACGCCGCGCGCTTCGAGGGCCTCACCGACTCCAAGCTGCTCACGCCCGAGGAGCGGGAGCGGCTCGCGACGATCGTGCTGCGGCGCGCCGTCGACCACTGCGTGGTGCTCGTCGACCCGGCCGAGGTCGACCACCGCGGGGTGCACGCGGCGAACATCGACGGGATGCGCCGGGCGGTCGCGCGCCTGCAGGTGCGCCCGGGGTACGTGCTCACCGACGGCTTCCCGGTGTCCGGGTTCGGCGTGCCCAGCCTCGCCGTGCCGAAGGGCGACCTCGCCGCCGCCTGCGTGGCCGCCGCGTCGATCCTCGCGAAGACCACCCGGGACCGGCTGATGACGCAGCTGCACGACCGCCGACCGGAGTACCGGTTCGACCTGCACAAGGGCTACTGCACTCCGACACACACCGCGCTGCTCGCCGAGCACGGTCCCAGCCCCGATCACCGCTACAGCTTCGTGAACGTGGCCGGAGCGGCTCGCCGCGCCGCCGGGCGGGCGGGAGACTCCCCGGACGGGTCGGTGGGCCACAATGAGGACGACTGGGTCAGCGACGAGGTCGACCTGATCGAGGGCATGGACGCCGTCGAGGACATCGACGGCACGGCCGACGCCGAGGCGGAGGGGGGAGAGGGATCATGAGCGCGGAGGATCTCGAGAAGTACGAGACCGACATGGAACTGTCGCTCTACCGCGAGTACCGCGACATCGTGAGCCAGTTCTCCTACGTCGTCGAGACCGAGCGCCGGTTCTACCTGGCGAACACGGTCGACGTGGCGGTGCGCAACGCCGACGGCGAGGTCTACTTCGAGGTGCGGATGTCCGACGCGTGGGTCTGGGACATGTACCGCCCGGCCCGGTTCGTCAAGAACGTCCGCGTCGTGACGTTCAAGGACGTCAACGTCGAGGAGCTCGAGAAGCCGGATCTGCGCCTCGAGGATGGCCCGTTCGGCGGCTGATCCGCCTCCGCGCGCCGCGGCCGATCGAGCGGGCGGCGCAAGGCTCCGTCCCCAGCCCGCCCACGTGTCCCAGGTTGTCCCCAGCCCGCTCGTCGACGCTCCCGTTCCGGCGCGCCGGCCGCCACCGTGATCACCGGGCGGTTCCCCCCGCCCGGTGACGGAGGAGGAGGCGGCGGCCGGTGGCGCGCAGCGACGTGGGTGGTCGGCCGGAGGCCGGGAAGGCGCAGCCGGGGGCCGGGAGGGCCGGGCCGGGCGCGGCGAAGGACGAGCTCGGCCGGGAGGGTGAGCGGCTCGCGGTCGAGCACCTCGTGGCGCGGGGCCTGGTGGTGCTGGCCCGGAACTGGCGGCGTCGCGAGGGCGAGCTGGACGTCGTGGCGACCGACGGGCACAGCCTGGTCGTCTGCGAGGTCAAGACCCGCTCCGGCGTCGGCTACGGGCTCCCGGTGGAGGCGGTCACCCGGGCGAAGGCCGCGCGCATCCGGCGGCTCGCGCACCAGTGGCTCGCGGAGTCGCGGGCCCGGTGGGTCGAGGTGCGGTTCGACGTGGTGGCCGTGCTGCTCGTCCCCGGCCACGAGCCCCGGGTCGAGCACTACGAGGGAGCCTTCTGATGGGGCTCGCCCGCGCGTGGTCGGTGGGCCTGCACGGTGTGGACGGCGACCTGGTGGAGATCGAGGCCGACATCGGCCGCGGCCTCCCGGGGCTGTCGCTGGTCGGCCTGCCCGACGCCGCCCTCGCCGAGGCGCGCGACCGGGTCCGTGCGGCCGTCGTGAACTCCGGGCAGAACTGGCCGAACCGCAAGATCACCCTGGCGCTCTCGCCCGCGACGCTGCCCAAGCAGGGCTCGAGCTACGACGTGGCGCTGGCGTGCGGCGTCCTCGCGGCCGACGGATGGCTGAAGCCGGAGCTGCTCGAGGACGTCGTCCTGCTCGGGGAGCTGGCCCTCGACGGGCGGGTGCGCGACGTCCGCGGTGTGCTGCCGTGCGTCATGGCGGCCCGACGCGCCGGGGTACGGCGCGTCGTGGTGCCCGCCGCGGCCCTCGAGGAGGCCGCGCTCGTCGACGGCGTCGAGCTCGTCGGTGCCTCCCACCTGCGGGACGTCATCGACTGGCTGCGCGGGTTCACCGAGCTGCCGACGCCGCAGGGACGCTCCGGTCCGCGGACCCGGCCGCCCACCGACGACCTCGCCGACGTCGTCGGCCAGGAGGTCGCCCGTCGCGCGATCGAGGTCGCGGCCGCGGGCGGGCACCACGTGCTCTTCGTCGGGCCGCCCGGGTCGGGCAAGACGATGCTCGCGCGGCGCCTCGTGGGCCTGCTGCCCGACCTCGACGTCGAGGAGGCGATGGAGGTGGCGGCGGTGCGCTCGCTCGCCGGGGCACTGCCCCCCGACGAGGAGCTGCCGGTCACGCCGCCGTTCGTCGCGCCGCACCACGGGGTGTCGATGCCGGCCCTCGTCGGCGGCGGCTCGGGCCTGGCGCGGCCCGGGGCGGTGTCGATGGCCCACCGCGGCGTCCTGTTCCTGGACGAGGTCTACGAGTTCGGCCCGCACCTGCTCGACTGCCTGCGCACGCCGCTCGAGGAGGGCGAGGTGCGCCTGGCCCGCAAGGACGGAGTGGTGCGCTACCCGGCGCGCTTCCAGCTGGTCATGGCCGCGAACCCCTGTCCGTGCGCGCCGCCGCGCCCGGAGGACTGCGGGTGCAGCCCGCAGACGCTGCGCCGCTACGAGGGCCGGTTGTCGGGCCCGATGCTCGACCGGGTGGACCTGCGGGTGGCGTTCAAGCCCGTGACGTCGTTGCAGCGCGGACCGGACGAGATGCCCGAGGACACCGCCACCGTGCGGGCGCGGGTGCTCACCGCCCGGGAGCGGGCCCGGGCGCGGTGGCGGGCGGCGGGCTGGCGCAGCAACGCCGAGGTGCCGGGGCCCGCGCTGCGCCGCCACGTGCCGCTCCCGCCGGACACCGCCGCCGACCTCGACCGGAAGCTCCGCGACGGCCTCCTCACCGCGCGGGGACTCGACCGGTGCCTGCGCGTGGCCTGGACGCTGTGCGATCTCCGCGGGGCGGAGCGGCCCGACGGCGGCGATGTCCACGCGGCACTGGAGCTCAAGCACCGGGAGGCGGCGGTATGAGCACCGGGACGGAGGTCATCCGAGGCGCCGTCGACGAGGAGGTGCTGCGCGCCCGGGCCTACCTCATGCGCCTCGCCGAGCCCCCGGCGCCGCGGCTGGGGCACCTCGTGGCGCTCCTCGGGCCCGTCGAGGCGGCCGAGCGGATCCGTGCCGGCGCCGACCTCGGCCGCCACGTGGGCTCGGAGGTGTCGGGGCGGCGCGACGTCGACCGGGCCGAGGCCGACCTGGAGGCCGTGCGCGCCCTCGGCGGCCGCCTGCTCGTGCCGGAGGACCCGGGATGGCCCACGGCGGCGATGGTGGCGTTC
>JAICLN010000019.1 GCA_025925615.1 Actinomycetospora sp.
CCGGGTCCACGTCCAGTCGGTAGCCGCGGATCACCCCGGCCCGTTCGAGGCGCTGCACCCGCTCGGTCACCGCCGGCGCGGACATCCCCACGCGCCGCGCGAGCGCGCTCATCGAGACCCGCGGGTCCTCGGCCAGCACCCGCAGGATGGCCCGGTTGACGTCGTCCAGCAGGCCCTTGTCGTTCTCCAGGCCGTGGGTGGACCCGGCATCGCGAACTGCAGTCACGAGATCACTATGACCGTGACTTCCCCATGGAGTCCAGCCCTGCGACCTCGCAGACTTGAGGTCCACGACGGCGAGGGGAGGGGCGGTGAGCAGGTCAGACGACGGGCGAGAGCATCGCCGGCGCCCCGGCGTCGACCGTCTCCCAGGCGGCCGCGAGCCGCGCCACGGCGTCGTCGAGCACGTCCACGGGGTGGGTGTACGGCACGCGCAGGAACCCCTCGAAGGCACCGCCGGTGCCGAACCGCGGGCCGGCCGCGAGGTGCAGCCCGTGCCGCGCCGCGGCCTCGACCAGCACGCTGGACCGGGGCGCGGCGAGGTCGACCCACAGGCTCAGGCCCCCCGTGGGCCGGGGCGCCGACCACTCCGGCAGCAGCCGGGCGAGGGCGCCGAGCAGGTGGTCGCGCCGCGCCGCCATCGTCGTGCGTCGCTCGGGCAGGATCGCGTCCACGCGACCCAGCAGGGCCAGGGCCACGAGCTGCTCGAGCACCGGCGAGGCGATGTCGTCGGAGGCCCGGCTGGTGGCGACCCGGCGCAGCACCGCCCGCGGCCCGCGCAGCCACCCGATCCGGATGCCGCCCCAGACCGTCTTGGAGAGCGAGCCCAGGGTCAGCACCGGAGCCTCGCCGGGCACCGTCGCCCAGGCCCCGAGCGGCGGCGGGACGGGCTCGTCGAGCCACAGGTCACGCAGGCAGTCGTCGACGACGAGCGGGACCCCGTGCCGCCGCGACGCCGCGACGACGGCGGCCCGCGTCTCGGGGTCCATGACCGCGCCGGTCGGGTTGTGGTGGTCGGGCACGAGGTAGGCGAGCGCGGGCGCGGACTCGCGCAGCGCCGCGGCGAACGCGGCGACGTCCCAGCGGGTGCGCCCGAGGGCGTCCCGGTCGAGGGCCATCGGGACCGGCCGCGCCGAGGCGTGGCGGACGAGGTCGATCGCGTTCGGGTAGGTCGGCTGCTCGAGCAGGATGCGGTCCCCGGGCCGGGCGAGCGCGCGCACGACGAGCGCGTGGGCGTGCTGCGAGCCGGCGGTCACCATCACCTCGTCCGGCGCGGTCGCCAGACCCTGCGCGGTGAGGCGGTCCGCGATGACCGTGCGCAGCGCGGGCAGGCCGAGCAGGTCGTACCCGGGCCCCACGAGGTGGTCCGGCAGCGCGGCGAGCGCCTCCTGGCCGGCCAGCGCGACGACCTCGGCCGGTGCCGCGGGCGCGGCGTGGGCGAGGTCGATGACGCCGGGCGTGCTCCCCGACGGACCGGGCGCCCCGATCGGGGCGAAGGGCGTGACCGGGCCCGACGTCGGGTCGGTCGGCAGGGCCGTCCAGGTCCCCGATCCACGCCGACGGGCCAGGTGCCCGCTCCCGCGGAGGTCCTCGTACGCGGCGGCCACCGTGCCGCGCCCGATCCCGAGCGCGACCGCGAGCTCCCGCTCACTGGGCACGCGGGTCCCGACGGCGAGCCGACCGTCACCGAGCAACGTGCGGACCCGGTCGGCCAGCGCCGCGTACCCGGCCCGGCCGTCGCCGGTCACGGCACCGAGGTGGCGGACGAACGCCGACCCGTTCAGCTGTTGCTCCACCACGTCACCTGCCATTACTGCCAATCAGCCTGCCACTCGGCGGGCATTGGCGGTCGATGTCCTGCCATTTCTCGGCCACTCTAGACCCTGAACCTGCCACATCGAAGGAGAACACCGTGCTCACCGTCCTCGGAGCCCTCGTCGTCCTGGCCGTCCTCGCGGTGGCGCGCTACGGCGCCGACTCCCGCTTCGACAGCGGTCCGGACCCGCGCGATCCCGCCCGGCCGCGGGGTCCGCAGTACGCCCACACCCCGGCCGCGGACCTCGCCCTGCTGGCCGCCCTCGGCCGTCGGATCGCCGCGCACGGCCGGGCGTGGGAGAGCTACGACCGCGCGCTGCGGCCGTGGGAGCAGGACGCATCCCGTCCGCGCGAGCGGGTGTGACGCTCGGCGGCCGAGTGGACCGGCAGGGTCGGACCCGCAGCCGTGGAGGTCCACTCGCCGGCGCCGATCGGGCATGAGCCCACCGAGTGGACCGTCAGGGCTGCCGCGGCAGCCGTGGGGGTCCACTCGGTCCCGAGGGGCGCGGACGCCGAATGCCCGCCCCCCTCGCGCAGCGTGACGCGAGACCGCGACCACCTCTGGAGGACCGAGTCCCGGCGACCCGGTTCTGCGGTGCGGCCGTGAGCGCTGGTCACCGCCTGCGGGTGCGGACGCTCCTAGATCTCCGCGGCGGCCTCGCGGTCGAGCAGCCACAGGGTGCGCTCGGTCCCGGCCAGCCCGGCCAGCGGGACCTCGACCTCGGTCGCCCCGTGAGCGGCCCTGCCCAGCGCCTCCGCCTTGCCGGAGCCGGCAGCCGCGAGCCACACCTCGCGGGCGGCGCGCGACGCGGCGAGGGTCAGGGAGATGCGTGTCGGCGGCGGCTTGGGGCAGCCCCGGACCGCGACGACGCCGGGCGCGGTCGCGTGAACGGCGGGGGAGTCGGGGAACACCGAGAGCGTGTGGCCCTCGGGCCCGCAGCCCGCGAGCAGCACGTCGAACGCCGGCACCCCGGGCACCCCGGCCGCCTCGCCGAGCCGCGCGGACGCCGCCGTCAGTTCCTGCGCGTAGGCCTCGGCGCCCTGGTCGGGGTCGGCGGAGTCCTGCAGCTCGACGTCGCCCGCCTCCAGCGCTGCGTGCCCGGGCGTCGAGGACGCCATCGGGTGCACGCGGCCGGGGTCGAGCGGGAGCGCGTCGAGCAGCGCCTCGCGGGCCTGGGCGTCGTTGCGCTCGGCGTCGCCGGCCGGGACGAAGCGCTCGTCGCCCCAGAAGACCTCGACGGCCGACCAGTCGACGGTGTCCCGGTCCGGCGAGGCCGCGACGGAGCGCAGCATCGCGATGCCGACGCCGCCCCCGGTCAGGACGACCGAGGCCACGCCGCGTGCCGACTGCGCCGCCGCGAGGGCCGCCAGGAGGCGGGCAGCGGCGTCGTCGGCCACCGCCTGCTCGTCGTCGTGGACGACGACCTCGCGGCCGGCGACGACGCGGGTGTCGGTACTCATGACTTCACCTTCGCACGCGAGGAGCGGCGGCTCCCGTTGCGCGGGACGTTCTCGAGCGCCTCACGGAAGATCTCGTCGGGGTCGAGACGCCGCAGTTCCTCGGCCAGGCACTCCCGCACCGTGCGCCGGGGCAGGGCCACGCGCCGGGTCGGTTGGCCGGGCTGGGAGAGCCGGGAGGTCTTGCCGTCGAGGCGCCGCAGCTCCACGGCGCCCGAGGCGCGCTCCAGGCGGACCGCGCCGACGCCTCCGCCCGGCACCTCGGCGGAGGTGCGCTCCACCGGCACGCCCAGGCGCGACGCGAGCCAGCCGGCGAGCAGGTCGGCGGAGGCGGAGTCGGCCTCGCCGGACACCTCGACGCGTGTGACGTCCTCGTGCGGCGGCTCGTCGAGCGCCGCGGTCAGCAGCGCCCGCCACGAGGTGATGCGGGTCCAGGCGAGGTCGGTGTCGCCGGCGCGGAAGCGCCCGCCCAGCCTCGCGAGCGTCTTCGACGGCGAGCGCGTCGTGGACACGTCGGTGATCCGCCGTCCCGCCACCGCGCCGATGGGGTCCTCCGCCGGCGCGACCGGCGGCTCGCCCGGCCACCAGGCGACGATCGGGGCGTCCGGGAGCAGCAGCGGGACGATGATGCTGCCGC
The DNA here is from genome assembly GCA_025925615.1 of Actinomycetospora sp. Classification (GTDB taxonomy): domain Bacteria; phylum Actinomycetota; class Actinomycetes; order Mycobacteriales; family Pseudonocardiaceae; genus Actinomycetospora. The sequence continues at coordinate 3,911 of JAICLN010000019.1, forward strand.
CCTGGTCGGAGAGCGGGCCGTACATGCGCAGCACGATCACCTCGCTCGCGCCGGCGTCGCCGCCGATGCGGATCTGCGCGTCCAGCCGGGAGGCCGCCCGCCGGAGGCCCCGGGCGAGCACCAGCACGCGGCACGGGTGCTCCCGCGACGCGTCGTTGGCGGCCTGGATCGCGCTCTCGGCCCCGGGGCCGTCCTCGGTGGAGATGACGAGGGTGAGCACCCGGCCGAGGGCGACGGCGCCCGCGCTCTCGCGCAGCTCCACCATCTTGCGGTTGACCGCCGACGTGTCGGTCGAGGGCAGGTCGACGATCATCTACGGACGCCTCCAGACGCGGCCGGTGCGCGAGAGGAGCTCATCGGCCGAGCGCGGCCCCCACGTGCCCGCTGCGTAGGCGTCGGGGGAGCCCTCGCGGTGCCACTTCTCGATGACCGGGTCGAGGATCCGCCAGGACAGCTCGACCTCGGTGTTGGTGGGGAACAGGGACGGTTCGCCGAGCAGGACGTCGAGCAGCAGGCGCTCGTAGGCCTCCGGGGAGGCCTCGGTGAACGCGGTGCCGTACCCGAAGTCCATCGTGACGTCGCGGACCTCCATGCCCGAGCCCGGGACCTTGGAGCCGAACCGCAGCGTCACGCCCTCGTCGGGCTGCACCCGCACGACCAGCGCGTTCTGCCCGAGCTCCTCGGTCATCGTCTGGTCGAACGGGAGGTGCGGGGCGCGCTTGAACACCACGGCGATCTCGGTGACGCGGCGACCCAGCCGCTTGCCGGTGCGCAGGTAGAACGGCACCCCGGCCCAGCGCCGGGTGTCGACCTGGCAGGTGATCGCCGCGTAGGTCTCGGTGACCGAGTCGGACGGGAACCCCTCCTCCTGCTGCAGTCCCTTGACCTCGGAGGAGCCCTGCCACCCGGCCGCGTACTGACCGCGGGCGGTCGTCTCGTCCATCGGCTCGGCGAGCTTCGTCGCCGACAGCACCTTGATCTTCTCCTCGCGCAGGTCGTGCGGGGAGAACGACAGCGGCTCCTCCATCGCGGTGAGCGCGAGCAGCTGCAGCAGGTGGTTCTGGATGACGTCGCGGGCGGCGCCGATGCCGTCGTAGTAGCCGGCGCGGCCGCCCACCCCGATGTCCTCGGCCATCGTGATCTGCACGTGGTCGACGTGGTGGGAGTTCCAGATCGGCTCGAACAGCTCGTTGGCGAACCGCAGCGCGAGCAGGTTCTGCACCGTCTCCTTGCCGAGGTAGTGGTCGATGCGGAACACCGAATCCTCGGGGAAGACGTCGTTGACGATGCCGTTGAGCTCCCGCGCCGAGTGCAGGTCGTGGCCGAACGGCTTCTCGATGACGACGCGACGCCACGCGTCCTCGGTCGAGTCCGCCAGCCCCGACCGGGAGAGCTGCTTGCACACGGTCGGGAACGCGTCCGGCGGGATCGAGAGGTAGAACGCGTGGTTCCCGTTGGTGCCGCGCTCGGTGTCCAGCTCGGTGACCGTGGCCGCCAGCCGGTCGAACGCGTCGTCGTCGTCGAAGGTGCCCTGCACGAACCGCAGGCCCTCGGCGAGCCGGTCCCACACCTCGGAGCGGAACGGCGTGCGGGCGTGCTCGCGGACGGCGTCGTGGACGACCTCCGCGAAGTCCTCGTCCGCCCAGTTCCGCCGCGCGAACCCGACCAGCGCGAAGCCGGGCGGCAGCAGCCCCCGGTTCGCGAGGTCGTAGATCGCGGGCATGAGCTTCTTGCGCGCGAGGTCGCCGGTCACGCCGAAGAGCACGAGCCCGCTCGGGCCCGCGATCCGGGGCAGCCGCTTGTCCCGCGCGTCGCGCAGCGGGTTGGTCCAGGTCTGCGTCGGGGAGCCGGGACGGCTCACCGCGTCACCTCCGATGAGCCTCTGCCCGTCGCTCCGCTCGCCTGGGCGACCGCGTTCGCCAGCGCCATCAGGCCGGCCGCCCGGTCGGCCAGGTGCACCCGCAGCACGGGCCGGCCGTGGTCGGCGAGGACCTGCGCGTCGCCCGCGGCCTGCGCGTGCTGGAGCTGGCCGAAGGTGAAGGGCTGGTCGGGGATGGCGAGATCGTCGGCCACCGAGCCCGTGATCTGCAGGAACACGCCGTTCTGGTGGCCGCCCTTGTGGTACTGCCCGGTCGAGTGCAGGAACCGCGGACCCCAGCCGAAGGTGGTCTGCAGCCCCGTCCGGCTCGCGATCTCGGCGCGCAGCACGCTGGCCGACGCGTCGTCCAGGCGGTCGAGGTAGGCCTGCACGGCCACGTAGCCGTGATCGGGCGCGGCGTCGACGAGCGCCTGGAGCGCCTCGGCGAGCGTGCCGGGGGAGCCCAGCCACGAACCGCCGCGGACCTCGACGGGGCCGTCGACGAGCACCGGCGCCTCGTCCTGGGCCGGTCCGGAGCCGGACCCGGCCGCGGCGAGGAGGTCGCGGGTGGCCTGCTTCGCGGACTCGACGTCGGGCTGGTCGAACGGGTCGATCCCGATGAGGCGCCCGGCCAGCGCCACCGCGGTCTCCCACAGCAGGAACTGGCCGCCGAGGGTGCCCTCGGCCGCGATCTGGGCGTTGCCGGTGGCGGGCCCGATGGTGACGACGGTGGCGTCGGTGCCGTGGTCGGCGAAGCCCGGGGCCTCGGGCGACTCGACGACCACCGGCAGGAGACCGAGGCCCTGCTTGCCGGTGGACTCGGCGATGAGCTGCTCGGCCCAGTCCCCGAAGCCGATCAGGCCGGAGCCGGAGTCGGCGAGGACGACCTTCTCGGCGCCCGCGTTGTGCGCGGCGGCCAGGGCGGCGCCGAGCAGGATCGCGGGGTTGTCGGCGCTGTCGGCCTGCAGCGCGGGGGCCGCCGCGGCGGCCTCGTCGAGCAGCGCGCCGACGTCGACGCCGGCGAGCGCCGAGGGGACCAGCCCGAACGCGGTGAGCGCCGAGTAGCGCCCGCCCACCTCCGGGTCCGCCTCGACGGTGGTGCGGTAGCCCTGGTCGGTCGCGAGCTGCTCGAGCTTCGTGCCCGGGTCGGTCACGACGACCATCCGGCCCGCCGCGTCGATCCCGTTCGCGGCGAAGACCTCGGCGAACGTCCGGCGCTGGCTGTCGGTCTCGACGGTGCCGCCGGACTTCGAGCTGACCACCAGCACGGTGCGCGAGAGGTCGCCGGCCAGCGCGTCGGACACCTGGCCGGGGTCGGTGGTGTCGAGCACCGTGATCGGGTGCGCACCGCCCACCGCGGAGCCGGAGCGGGTGTGGCAGATGACCTCGGGCGCGAGCGACGAGCCGCCCATCCCGGCGAGGACGACGCGGTCGACGCCCTCGGCGTGCAGGTCACCGCGCAGCGCGGTGAGCCGCTCGACCAGCGGGCGGGACGACTCGTGCAGCGTCACCCAGCTCAGCCGCTTCGAGGCCTCGCTCTGCGCGTCCGGGCCCCACAGCGTGGGGTCCTGGCGGGCCAGGGCCGAGGCGACGCCGTCGCCGACCAGCTTCTCGACGAGCGCCGCGGCGGCGTCGGCGAGCTGCGGGTCGACCAGCGAGACCGAGATCCCGCCGGCCCCCCGGGTCGAGCTCCGCTCCCCTGTCGGCGTGCTGGCCCCTTCGTCTCCCGCCGCGCTCACGACTGCTCCGGGCTGCGGCGGGTCAGCTGCTCGGACACCGTCTCGAGCAGCTCCTTCCAGGCGCCGTCGAACTTCTGGACGCCCTCGTCCTCGAGCACCTGGTAGACGTCGTCGACGTCGATGCCGACCTCGGAGAGCGCGGCGAAGACCTCGGCCGCGGCGCCCGCCGTCCCCGACACCGCGTCCCCGTGCAGCTCGCCGTGGTCGGCGAACGCGTCCAGGGTGGCCTCGGGCATGGTGTTGACGGTGTTCGGGGCGGCCAGCTCGGTCACGTACAGCGTGTCCGGGTAGGCCTTGTTCTTGACCCCGGTCGAGGCCCAGAGCGGGCGCTGGGAGTTCGCGCCGGCGCCCTGCAGCGTCGCCCAGCGCTCGGTGCCGAAGACGTCGAGGTAGGCCTGGTAGGCGAGGCGGGCGTTGGCGACCGCGGCGGTCCCGCGCAGCGCGAGGGCCGCGTCCGTCCCGATCTCGTCCAGACGCTTGTCGACCTCGGTGTCCACGCGCGAGACGAAGAACGAGGCGACCGACGTCATCGCCGAGATGTCGTGCCCGTTGGCCTTCGCCTGCTCCATGCCGGCGAGGAAGGCGTCCATCACGGCGCGGTAGCGGTCGACCGAGAAGATCAGCGTGACGTTGACGCTGATGCCCTCGGCGAGCGTGCGGGTGATCGCCGGGATGCCCTCGGGCGTCGCCGGGATTTTGATCATCAGGTTGGGCCGGTCGACCGTCTTCCACAGGTCGACGGCCTCGTCGACGGTGGCGTCGGTCTTGTGGGCGTTGCGCGGGTCGACCTCGAGGGAGACCCGGCCGTCCTTGCCGCTGGTCTCGGTCCAGACCCCGCGGAAGACGTCGCAGGCGCGCCGGACGTCGTCGGTGGTGATCTCGCGGACCGCGTCGTCGACCGAGGCGCCGCGGCGGGCGAGGTCGTCGAGCTGCTCGGCGTAGTCGTCGGCGTGCGAGAGCGCGGTCTGGAAGATCGACGGGTTCGAGGTGACGCCGACGACGTGCTTCTGCTCGATGAGCGACTTGAGGTTCCCGCTCTCGATGCGCTGACGGGAGAGGTCGTCGAGCCAGATGGATACGCCGGCGGCCGACAGGTCCGCCAGGGGAGTGGTGCTCATGGTGTCCTCCGGAATGAGGGGTGGCCGGGTGGTCAGGACGTCGCGCGGGCCAGTGTGCGGCGCGCGGCGTCCACGACGGCCTCGGCCGTGAAGCCGAACTTCTCGAACAGTGTCTTGTAGTCGGCGCTCGCCCCGAAGTGCTCGATGGAGACGGGCTCACCGACGGTGCCGATGTGGCGGAACCAGGGCTGCGCCACCCCGGCCTCGACCGAGACGCGGGCGGTGACGCCCGAGGGCAGCACGCTCTCGCGGTAGGCCTCGTCCTGGTTCTCGAACCAGTCGAGACAGGGCATCGAGACCACGCGGGTCGGGACGCCGTCGCCCTCGAGGGTCGTGCGGGCCGCGACGGCCAGCTGCACCTCGGACCCGGTCGCCATGATGATCACCTGCGGGGAGCCGTCGCTCGCGTCGGCGAGCACGTAGCCGCCCCGCGCGACGCCCTCGGCCGACGTGCCCTCCAGCACCGGCAGGTCCTGACGGGTCAGCGCGAGGCCGGCCGGACCGTGCGGGTTCTCGAGGACCGCCTTGAACGCGTACGCGGTCTCGTTCGGGTCGCCCGGGCGCAGCATCGACATCCGCGGGATCGCGCGCAGGGCGGCGAGCTGCTCGATGGGCTGGTGGGTCGGGCCGTCCTCGCCGAGACCGATCGAGTCGTGGGTCCAGATGTAGGTCGTCGGCAGGTTCATCAGCGCGGCCAGGCGGACCGGGGGCCGCATGTAGTCGGAGAAGATGAGGAAGGTGCCGCCGAAGACGCGGGTGCCCCCGTGCAGCGCGATCCCGTTGAGGATCGAGCCCATGGCGTGCTCGCGGACCCCGAAGTGCAGGACGCGGCCGTAGGGGCTCATCTGGCCCCAGTTCGCCGTCGTGACCGTGGACGGGCCGAACGACGGGGAGTCCGGGATCGTGGTGTTGTTGCTCTCCGCGAGGTCCGCCGAGCCGCCCCAGAGCTCGGGCAGCTCCGGCCCGATGCTGCCGAGGATCTTCTGCAGCGCCTTGCGCGTGGCCAGCGGCTTGTCGTCGGTGCTCCACGTCGGGAGGGCGTCGGTCCAGCCGGCGGGCAGCTCGCGCTTCGCCATGCGGTCGAAGAGCTCGCGACGCTGCGGGTTGGCGGCCGCCCAGTCGTCGAACTGCTTGTTCCAGGCCTCGTGGGCCTCCCGGCCGCGGTTCTTGACCTCGCGGGCGTGGGCGAGGACCTCGTCGGAGATCTGGAAGGACTTGTCGGGATCGAACCCGAGGATCTTCTTGACCGCCGCGACCTCGTCGTCGCCCAGCGCCGACCCGTGCGCCGTCCCCGTGTTCATCTTGTCCGGCGCCGGGTAGCCGATGACCGTGCGCAGCGCGATGAAGCTCGGACGGTCGGTGACGGCCCTGGCGTTCTCGATGGCCTCGCGGATCCCGACGACGTTCTCGCCGCCGCGCACCACCTGGGTGTGCCAGCCGTAGGCCTCGTAGCGGCCGACCACGTCCTCCGAGAGCGCCACCGAGGTGTCGTCCTCGATCGAGATGTGGTTGTCGTCGTAGAAGACGACGAGGTTGCCGAGCTGCTGGCGGCCGGCGATCGAGCTCGCCTCGGCCGTCACGCCCTCCTCGATGTCGCCGTCGGAGGCGATGACGTAGATGAAGTGGTCGAACGGGCTCTCGCCCGGCGCGGCGTCCGGGTCCCACAGACCGCGCTCGCGGCGGGCGGCCATCGCCATGCCGACGCTCGAGGCCAGCCCCTGGCCGAGCGGACCGGTGGTGATCTCGACGCCGGTCGTGTAGCCGTGCTCGGGGTGGCCCGGGGTGCGTGAACCCCACGTGCGCAGCTGCTCGAGGTCGCTCAGCTCCAGGCCGTAGCCGGCGAGGAAGAGCTGGATGTAGAGCGTGAGGCTCGAGTGGCCCGCCGAGAGGACGAACCGGTCGCGGCCGGGCCAGTCCGCGTCGGACGGGTCGTGGCGCATCGTGTGCTGGAAGAGGGTGTAGGCCAGCGGGGCGAGCGACATCGCGGTGCCCGGGTGGCCGTTGCCGACCTTCTGCACCGCGTCGGCGGCGAGCACGCGGATCGTGTCCACGGTCCGCTGGTCGAGGTCCGACCAGTCGTCGGGCCGGTGCGGGGTGGTGAGGGCGGCGATCTCGTCGGGCGATTCACTCGCCGGGCGGGTGCTGTCCACGTCGGTCGTGGTCACGAACGTGTTCTCCCTGTGTCGCGTCGTGAGCCGCGGCGCGACGCCCGCAGCTCGGTTGTCCCTCGGACCCACCGGCGGGTCGAGCGGGGTGTGATCCGCCGGACGTCCGGCTGGATCGATCCCGAAGACCTGTCGATCCCAATGTTGCCACGTCGAGGTGACACCTGGGTGCACCGTCGGATGCCGGTCGGCGGCTACCCGTTCCCGCGCGCGTGGACACCACCCCTAAGATCGGCGGCTGCTCCTCCCGAGGACCACGTCCTCGCGTGGGCGTGACGCGGCTCCCACCGCCCGTGGTCACGCGGGGGTCGGACGAGCGGGACGGACGCCCGGGGTGCAGACTGCACCGACGACAGCGTGTAGGAGGCGGCGGTCGGAGCTCTCCGAGCACCGCCGGCGAACGCGGGGAGAGGACCGGGTGATCGGGTGAGCACGGCGGTCGGTCCGGTGCCCACGGGGGACCGGACCAGGCTCGGTGGGCTGTGGGCCCGCTCGGTCGCCACCGTCCGCGCGTACCTGGCGCTGACGAAGGCCCGGATCATCGAGCAACTGCTCGTGGTCACGGTCCCGGCGATGATGCTCGCGCAGCGCGCGGTGCCCTCGCTCTGGCTCGTGCTCTCCGTGCTGCTCGGCGGCGCGGCCGCCGCGGCCAGCGCGCACGCGCTCAACTGCGTGATCGACGCGGACATCGACGCGAAGATGGCCCGCACCCGCAAGCGCCCCCTGGCGCGTGACGCGGTGCCCCGCTCCCACGCGCTCGTGTTCGGGCTGGTGCTCGGTGCCGCCTCGGCGGTCTGGCTGGGCCTGACGGCGAACTGGATCGCAGCCGGCCTCTCGGTCACGGCGATCGCGTTCTACATCGTCGTCTACACGCTGGTGCTCAAGCGCCGGACCTCGCAGAACATCGTCTGGGGCGGGGCCGCAGGCTGCATGCCCGTGGTGATCGGCTGGGCCGCCGTCACGGGCTCCGTGGGCTGGCCCGCCCTCGTCCTGTTCGGGATCATCTTCTTCTGGACGCCGCCCCACTTCTGGGCCCTCGCGATGCGCTACCGCGACGAGTACGCCGCCGCCGGGGTGCCGATGCTGCCGGTGGTGGCCTCCCCGCAGCGTGTCTCGCGGCAGATCGTGTTCTACGCCTGGGCGATGGTCGTGTGGTCGGCACTGCTCGTGCCGGCGACGTCGTGGATCTACCTGGGGACGGCCGTCGTCGGCGGGATCTGGTTCCTCGTCGCCGCGCACCGGCTCGACCGGGCGGTGCACCGCGACGAGGTCGTCAACTCGATGCGGCTCTTCCACCTGTCGAACACCTACCTCACGGGGCTGTTCGTGGCGGTGGCGGTGGACTCGGCGTTCGGCTGGCCCGCGTTCGGCTGGCCCTTCTAGGTCCAGCCGGCGAGGGGCACACAGCGCAGGTCCTGGGCACGCCGGACCTGCCTCACGTGCCCCTGATCAACGCAGCTCGCGCGGAACGGGCCGGGCTCCCCGGCGAGGGGCACACAGCGCAGGTCCTGGGCACGCCGGACCTGCCTCACGTGCCCCTGATCAACTCAGCCCGCGCGGAACGGCCGGGCTCCCCAACGAGGGGCACACAGCGCAGGTCCTGGGCACGCCGGACCTGCCTCACGTGCCCCTGATCAACGGGCGCGAGCCGACAAGGCGCTGATCACCCGGCGCGCGAACGGGTGGGGGAAGCGAAGGTCGAGGGCCGTGCACGGGAGGACCAACCAGCCGGCGGCGGCAAGCGACGCGAACCTGATCTGGTCGCGCCGCCACTGCTCGCGGTCGGCGCGGTGGTGATCACCCTGGTACTCGGCGGCGACCTTCGCCTCGTCCCACCCGAGATCCACGTACCCGACGAACCATCCCGCGTCGTCGCGCACCTCCAGCTGGGGAATCGGAGCGGGAACTCCCTCGTCGGCGAGTCCGAGCCTCATGCGTGTCTCCGGAGGGGACGCCGCACGTCGGTCGGCGCGCGCCACGGCGCCCGAGATCCGGCAGCAGCCCCGCGCCCGGGGCCGGGACCCGCTCATCACGAGGAGTTCCGAGGGCTCGAACTTCCCGACCCGGGCGAGGGCGTCGAGCGCCACGACGCGCTCGACGGGATCGGCGAGCGTGCGCACCAGATCCCAGGCCGTCCGCAGGCAGCTCGTCACGAGGAGCCCATCGACCGTCTCGACCTCGTCCGGTGTGAGCACGTCCTGGCGAATCCGCACCCCGGGGCGCGGGCGCACGCGGCGACGCCCGACGACGAGGTCCACGGGCGCGGTGCTCGGCCCGCAGCTCGCTCCGAGCAACTCGGCCGCGGCGTACCCGCCGATGGCGGGCGGCTCACCGTGGACGTAGAGGACGGCCTCGCGGGCGCGGCCGACCAGGTCGTCCGGGGCAGCGACCTGAGCGGCCAGCACGTGCACGTCCGGGAAGAGCTGCTGCACGGACGGGCCGGCGATCCGACCTCGCGTGATCCGGCCGGCCGCGACGGCCTCGCTCGCCCGGAACGGCCCTGAGATGTCCTCCATGCCCCTTCGAGGGCGCCGCGCGCCACACGGTTCCGGCCGATCCCACGAGGGGCACGCAGCGCACCCCGCGTGGCCCGCCCGCATGCCTGACGTGCCCCCTGATCAAGGCAGCCGAGGCGGGCCGACGCCGACGAACCCCCCGCAGGCACCACGAGGGGCACACAGCGCACGCCGCGTGGCCCGCCCGCATGCCTGACGTGCCCCTGATCAACGACGAGCGACCGCCGCGGCCGCCACCCCTTCAGGGGATGAGCAGGAGCTTCCCCGTGGTCGCCCGGCCCTCCAGGTCGCGGTGCGCCTGCGCGGCGTCGTCCAGCGCGTAACGGGCGCCCACACGGATGGGCAGCGACCCGTCGGCCACCATCGCGAACACCGCCGCAGCCCGCTCCCGTAGCGCCTCGGTGGTCATCACGTGCCAGCCCAGCGAGGGCCGCGTCAGGAAGAGCGAGCCGCCCGAGTTCAGTCGCTGCGGGTCGACCGGCGGGACCGGCCCGGAGGCGGCGCCGTAGAGCGCCAGCACCCCGCGAACCCGCAGCGACGCGAGCGAGCCGTCGAACGTCGTCGCGCCCACGCCGTCGTAGACGACGGCCACGCCTCGCCCGTCGGTCAGCTCGCGCACCCGGTCCGCGAAGCCCTCGTAGGGCAGCACGTGGTGGGCCCCGGCCTCGCGGGCCAGCTCGCCCTTCGCCTCGGTGGAGGTCGTGGCGATCACCGTCGCGCCGAGGGCGGACGCCATCCGGCAGAGCAGCAGCCCCATCCCGCCCGCACCGGCATGGACGAGGACGGCGTCCCCGGGCGCGACGGGGTGGGTGTCGTGCACCAGGTAGTGGGCGGTCATCCCCTGCAGCAGGGCCGCGGCCGCGAGCTCGGTGGCCAGCGCGTCGGGCACCGGCACCACGCGCGCCACGGGGATCACCGCCCGCTGGGCGTAGGTGCCCGGGCCGTCGCAGAAGGCGACACGGTCGTCCACCGCGACGTCGGAGACCCCGGGGCCGACCGCGAGCACCCTCCCGGCGCCCTCGAGACCCGGCACCGCGGGCAGCGTCGTCGGGTACAGCCCGCTGCGCATGTAGGTGTCGATGTAGTTGACGCCCGCGGCCCCCACCTCGACGAGGATCTCGCCCTCGCCGGCCTCCGGGTCGGCCACGTCGGCCGGCACCAGCACCTCGGGCCCGCCCTGCACCTCGATCCGCACCGCTCGCATCGCCGCTCCTCCCTTCGACCGGAACGACCGCAGGATGCCCTACCGCACCGACACCGCCGGCTCGGCGACCGCCGTGGCGTCGGCGACGCGCACCGGAACCGCCGGCTCCGTCGTCGCCGCCCACAGCCAGGCCGCCGCCGCCGTCGTCAGCATCGCGCCGAGCACGTGCAGCGCCACCAGGACCTCGGGCACCCCGAGCGCGTACTGCACCCCGCCCACCGCGCCCTGCGCGAGCGTCACGAGCACCAGCACGCGGAAGCGCACCACGACCACGCGCGGCGCCCCCACCGCGTGCAGCAGGAACCCGAGCCCGGTGAGCAGGCCGAGGAAGACGGCCAACAGGTCCGCGTGCAACGTCGCCAGCTGCAGCACCGAGAGGGCGTCCAACCGCGGGGTCGAGGCGTCACCCGCGTGCGGCCCGGCCGACGTCACGAGCGTCCCGGCCACGAGCAGCGCCGTCAGCACCACCGCCGTCACCGACAGCAGCCCTCGCACCGCGCGCGGCACCGTCACCACCCGCGCCTCCGACTCCCGGTCCAGCGCCCACGCGTCCCGCGCCAGCAGCACGGCGAGCCACACGAGCGGCACGGACACCAGGAAGTGGGGGGCGACGGTGTACCAGGCCAGCCCGGTGAGCACCGTGATCCCACCGAGCACCGCCTGCGCCACGACCCCGAGCGGCATCGCGCACGCGAGCCACATCAACCGCCGTCGGCGGGGCCGGACGAACAGCGCCGCGATCACGCACAGCCCACAGACGATCACCAGCCCGATGCCGAGCAGGCGGTTGGAGAACTCGACCCACTGGTGCAGGGCCGCGACCTCGGGGTTCGGGGTGGGCACGAGGCTGCCGGGAAAGCACTCCGGCCAGGTGGGGCAGCCGAGCCCCGAGCCGGTCACCCGCACGACGGCCCCGGTGACGGCGATGCCGCCCTGCCCGATGACGGCGAGCACCGCGAGCACGCGCATGAGCACCGGGGGCGTCGACCACCGTGTCGTCACGGGGCCCAGCCTACGACAGCCGGTAGGAGAACCACGGGTCAGTCCCAGCGCAGCGTGCGGGCCGCGGCGAACCCGGCCACGGCGGTCCAGACGACGAGCACCACCACCTGCGAGAGCGCGGGTGCGCCGCCGAGCAGCACCCCCCGCAGGCCCTCCGCCAGCGCCCCGCTGGGCAGCAGCCCGACGACCGCGCCCAGCGGACCGGGCAGCTGGGCCGCCGGCACGACGATCCCGCCGACGAAGAGCAGCACGAACCAGACGACGTTGGCGATCACGAGCACGAGGTCGGCGCGCACCGCCCCGCCCAGCAGCAGCCCGCACGCGCCGAAGGCGGCGGCCCCGAGGACCACGAGCAGCAGCGCCCACCCGACGGCGGCGCCCTCGGGTCGCCAGCCCAGCAGCAGCGCGACCCCGCCGAGCACGACGACCTGGATCACGACGACGGCCGCCATCCCGCCCAGGCGGCCGGTCACCACCAGCCAGCGAGGGATCGCCGTGGAGGCGAGGCGGCGCATCAGCCCGTAGCGCCGGTCGAACCCGAGCGCGATCGCCTGGCTGGTGAAGCCGGTCGACATCATCGCCAGGGCCAGGACGGTGCCCAGGGCCGCGTTCACGCGCGGGTCCGGGAGCACGACGAGCCCGCGCAGCAGCGTGAGCCCGACCAGCAGGGCCAGCGGGATCACCAGCGTGAGCAGGAGCTGCTCGGAGTGGCGCAACGCGAGCACGGTCTCGGTGCGGGTGTGGACGGCGAGCATCCGGGCTCGGGAGCCGACGCCGGGGTCGGGCGTGAAGGTGCCGGTCGGGAAGGGGGTCCCGGGGGGCGTCGCGGCGCTCACGAGCGCAGCTCCCGCCCGGTGAGGTCGAGGAAGACGTCCTCCAGGCTGCGCCGGCCGACGCGGACGTCGTCGGCGAGGACGCCCTGGCGCGCGCACCACGCGGTGACCGCGGCGAGCACCTGCGGGTCGATGGCGCCCTCGACGGTGTAGTGCCCGGGCGGCCCCTCCGTGCTGGTGTGGCCCTCGGGCAGCACGCCGTCGAGCAGCTCGAGGTCCATCCCGGGGGCGGCGCGGAACCGCATGCGCTGCTCGGACCCGGTGGCGGTGAGCTCGTCGGGGGAACCGGCCGCGACGACCTTGCCGTGGTCGACGATGACGACGTCGTCGGCGAGCGCCTCGGCCTCCTGCATGAGGTGCGTGGTGAGCAGCACCGCCACGCCGTCGGCGCGCAGCGAGCGCACCAGCTCCCACACGAGCCGGCGGCCCTGCGGGTCGAGGCTCGCGGTGGGCTCGTCGAGAAACACCAGCTCCGGACGCCCGACGACGGCGCACGCGAGGCTCAGTCGCTGCTGCTGGCCGCCGGAGAGCCGCTTGTAGGGCAGCCGCGCGCAGGACTCGAGGCCCAGGATCCGCACCAGCCACCCGGTGTCGAGCGGGTGCGCGGAACAGGCGGCGACGAGGTCGAGCATCTCGCGCACCCGCACCATCGGGTAGGCGCCGCCGCCCTGCGGCATGACGCCCATCCGGGCCCGCAGCGCCTCGGGGGCGCCCGCGGGGTCCACGCCGAGCACCCGGACCGACCCCGACGTCCGCTCGCGGAAGCCCTCGCAGACCTCCACCGTCGTCGTCTTGCCGGCGCCGTTCGGGCCGAGGAGCGCGAGGACGCGGCCGTGGTGCAGGTCGAGGTCGAGCCCGTCGACGGCGGTCGTCTCCCCGTAGCGCACCACGAGGTCGCGCACCTCGACGGCCGGCTCGCCGGAGACGGAGCTCAGCGGAGCTCGACCCTCGATGCCGCCCACACCGCCCAGCGTAGGGCGCGGCGAACCGGACAGCCGTGCACGGGTACGGCCGGACGGCGGCCCGCTCAGGAGACCTCCTCCCGGTCCGGCCCGGGCTCCGGCACGGCCGGGCGGCGGGGCGGGATCCGGGGGATGTTCCCGCGCGCGGCGAGCAGCGGGACGACCGCGACGGCGAGCGCGGCGAAGATCGCCATCGGGAGCTGGTAGGCCCGGAAGGTGAAGTCGTTGCCGGTGGGCGGCACCAGCAGGGCGACCGCGGCACAGATGGCCACGGCGGCGCCGCGGACGCGGGGGGCGGTGACCGAGGCGGCGAGCGGGACCATCAGCCACAGCAGGTACCAGGGGTGCAGCACCGGCCCGGCGAGGAAGACCGCCCCGAACCCGTAGGCGACGCCCGCGACCGGGTGCAGCCGCCCGCGCAGCACCGCGAGCACGAGCAGCGCGCAGACGAGCGCCGAGACGCCGAGACCGGCCGAGCGGGTCAGCGAGAGCACGGCGTCGGTGTGGTCCCCGAGGCCGAGCGCGATGCCGATCTGCCCGCCCAGCACGCCGAGGTCGGTGGTGACCGAGAGCCAGCTGCGCAGCAGGTTCGGCACCGAGAGCGCGGTGATCCACCCGAAGCCGAGCCCGGAGAGCACCGAGACGGCCCCGACGACGGCGAGCCCGGTCGCCGAGACGGCCGCGCCCCACCCGACGAGGGCCTTGAGGCCGTCCCGGCCCCGCGGGTCGCGTCCGGCGGCCAGGCAGCGCTCGCGGGCGACGTGGGCGGCGAGGAAGGCCAGCGCGAGGATCGCCGGGATCTTCCCCGAGGCGCCGAGACCGATGATCACCGCACCGAGGAACCAGGACCGGCGGAACCCGATCTCGAGACCGAAGAAGACGACGCCGAGCATGATCGCGTCGTTGTGGATGCCGGAGACCAGGTGGAAGAGCACCAGCGGGCTGATCGCCAGCCACAGCGCCGCGATCGGCTCCACCCCGGCGCGGCGCGCGAGGTGCGGCGCCGCCCAGATGACCAGGCCGATCCCGACGAGCGCGAGCACCCGGTGCAGGTAGACGCCGAGCACGATGTCGTCGCCCGCGATCGCGGTGACCAGCCGCCCGAAGGTCAGGAAGCCCGGCCCGTACGGCGACGGCGTCGTCCGCCAGATCGTCGGGATGCTCGCGACCAGCGGGGAGTCGAGCCCGAGCGCCTGCGCGGCGCCGTAGACGTAGGGGTCGAACCCGCGCGAGACCACCTCGGCCTGCGAGAGGTAGCCGTAGACGTCGGTGGAGAACAGCGGGGGCGCGACGGCGAGCGGCGCGGCCCACATGACGAGGATGCGGGTCAGCTGGCGGAGCGTGAGCCGCACACGTCCGGGCCACGCCAGCCGGCCGAGCCACAGCCACGCCAGCACCACCATGCCCATGCCGACGTAGGCGACCGTGAGCGAGACCGTCGGCAGCCGGGCCGGCAGGCCGAGCACCCGGACGCCGAGCAGGGGGTTGTAGGCCGAGGCGGGCATGGCGCCGCACCCGAGCGCGCCGACCGCCATGAGCAGCGAGCCGGTGAACCCGAACCGGCGGCAGAAGCGCAACCGGCGGCGCTCGTCCGGGGTGGCGGGTGCCTCGACACCGCCGTCGGACGGTTCGGTCGCGGACGGCGAGGGCTCCTCGGAGGGCGCCGTCGGGACCGTCGCAGTCACCTCGGGAACGATACCGAGCGGCTCGTGGGCCTCGTGTCGACCCCGGCCGGGTGACCCGCGACACCCCCGCGGGCACCGGCTTTGCCGCCCGAGGACATATAGGCAAGACTGGTGTTGTCAAAAGCCGGGACCGGGTCCATGATCGGGTTCGTGGACCGACGCAGCGGACGGAGGTGACGACGTGGACGACCCACGGGACACGACCCACGCCGAGCACACCAGTTCCGCGGCCGACGGCCGCACGAGGGACACGGTCGTGCGCCTGCTCCTGGAGCAGGGCCCGACGACGGCGGGTGTGCTCGCCGAGACGTTGCGGCTCTCCGGCCCCGGGGTGCGCCGCCACCTCGACGCGCTCGTCGCCGAGGGCAGCGTCGTCACCCGGGACGCCCCCCAGGCGGGCCGCAAGCGCGGCCGGCCGGCCCGGCAGTTCCTCCTCACCGCCAGCGGGCGCGCCCGGGCGGGACGCGGGGAGGACGGCCCGGCCGAGCTCGCCGTGGCCGCGCTGCGTCGCCTCGGCGAGGCGGCCGGGGAGGACGCGGTGAAGGCCTTCGCCCGGGACCGGGTCCTCGCGATGGGGGGGGAGCACCGCGAGCACGTGCTCGCCGGCGCCGATCGCGCCGAGCGGGCCGCCCGGCTCGCCGGGGCGCTCACCGCCGAGGGCTACGCCGCGACCACCCGCGGCGCCGGGGCGCACGACGGCCTCGACGCCCGCGTCACGGGCGAGCAGCTCTGTCAGCACCACTGCCCGGTCGCCGACGTCGCCGCCGAGTTCCCGGCGCTGTGCGAGGCCGAGGCCGAGGTCTTCGCCGAACTGCTGGGCACCCACGTCCAGCGGCTGGCCACCATCGCGCGCGGCGACGCCGCGTGCACCACCCATGTCCCGGCGCAGCAGTCGCGCGGGGCGGAGCAGGACGACCAGACGGGCACCACTCCCGCCGTCACCACCGGTGCGGGGCCCGACGTCAAGGGAAGGCAGGTCGTATGACCACCGCCGCGGAGCGGACCACGCCGCAGGAGCACCCCCAGAAGGAGGTGCTGACCCAGGAGGAGACCCTCGCCTCGCTGGGGAGCTACCAGTTCGGCTGGCACGACAGCGACGTGGCGGGCGCCAGCGCCCAGCGCGGGCTGAACGAGGCCGTCGTGCGGGACATCTCGTCGAAGAAGGACGAGCCCGACTGGATGCTCCAGCTGCGTCTCAAGGCGCTGGGCATGTTCGACAAGAAGCCGATGCCGCAGTGGGGCTCGGACCTGTCGGGGATCCACTTCGACAACATCAAGTACTTCGTCCGGTCGACGGAGAAGCAGGCGGCCACCTGGGACGACCTGCCCGCCGACATCAAGGACACCTACGACAAGCTCGGCATCCCCGAGGCCGAGAAGAGCCGTCTGGTCTCCGGCGTGGCCGCCCAGTACGAGTCCGAGGTCGTCTACCACCAGATCCGCGAGGACCTCGAGCAGCAGGGTGTCATCTTCATGGACACCGACACCGGGCTGCGCGAGCACCCGGAGCTGTTCGAGGAGTACTTCGGCTCGGTGATCCCGGCCGGGGACAACAAGTTCTCCGCGCTGAACTCCGCGGTGTGGTCCGGCGGCTCGTTCATCTACGTGCCCAAGGGCGTCCACGTGGACATCCCGCTGCAGGCCTACTTCCGGATCAACACCGAGAACATGGGCCAGTTCGAGCGGACGCTGATCATCG
>JAICLN010000010.1 GCA_025925615.1 Actinomycetospora sp.
GGTGGCTGCGCGGGCGGGAGTACCGGATCGGGCCGCTGCGCCTGCACACCACCTCGACGATCTCGGGACTACTCTTCGTGGGCGTCGGCCTGGTGTTCCTGCTGGCCGACGGGACCGCCGGGCTGCTCGGCGCCGACCCCGCCGTCGCCCAGGCCGGCGAGGACGCGGCCGTGCGGCTCGGGTCCGCCGTGCCCGACGTCGTGCTCCTGGGAGTGGCCGTGCTCGTGGTCGTCGCCGTCGCCGCGTGGCAGCTGCGCCGCCACGCCGGGGGACGTCGATGACCGCGCGGCCCGCGAGCCCCGTCGCGTTCCTCGCCGGCGTGCCCGGCTTCCTGGGGGAGGTCGCCGGCGAGGTGGCCGCGACCTTCGGGCGGCGCCGCACGCGCCTCGTCGGGCTCACCGCGAACCTCGTGCTCGCCCTGGCCTACGTCGGCTGGTCGCACTGGCACCCCAACCGGCCCGACGCGTTCGCCGCCGCGCACCTCGGGGTCCTCGTCGTCGTCTGGATCATGGCCGACGTCGTCAACACCAACCAGCTCGGCGCGGACGGCGAGGAGGTCGTGGGCCGCCTCGCGCGGGGCCACGGGGTGGCCCGCATCCTCGCGAGCAAGAACCTCGCGCTCGCCGCGGTGATCGTGCCGATCGCGGTCGGTGTCACGGTCGGGGCGCAGCTGCTCGCGCGCCACGCCCCGGACCTCGGGCGGGCCTCCCTCGCCGACGTCGGCGCGGTGTTCTGCTGGCTCGGCATCGGGAGCGTGCTCTCGGTCCTCCTGCCCTACCGGCCGCTCCCCTGGCGTGCGCGGCTGCGCGCCCGCCGCACCTGGCTGCGCTGGGCGCTGTGCCTGGCGATGCCCTGGATCATCGTGCTCGGCCTGGAGCCCGCACTGGACCTCGCCGATCACCTGCACGGTGCTGCGGGCCGGGCGGGGACGCTCCTCCTCGGCCTCGTGTGCTGGGCGCTGGGCCTCGCGGGCGCCGCACGGTTGGCCCGGCGCCGGAACCGGGTCCTGCGCTACGAGCTCCACGCCTGACCCGCTCGCTCGGTGACGAGTTGATCACCGAATCGGCAACGATCCGATCACCGCGGTTTGGCGAAAACTCCGCCGAATGTGCTGCGTGGCGCGCGGGGACCCGATCGATGAGAACGATTCCCGACGCGAGGAGCTGATCGGTCGTGACCGGCGACGACCGCCCCACCCCCACCCGCACCCGCCGCTGGGCCGCCCGCCTCGGGGCCGCGAGCACCATCTGCGCGGCGACCCTGGCGCTCGGCCTCGGGACCGCGTCGGCCGAGCCGGCCGCGGCACCGTCCGCGGCCCCCGCCCCGGCCACCACCTCGGGCACGCCCTGCGCGGCCACGGTGAAGGCCTGCATGGACCTCTCGAGCCGGCAGGCGTGGCTCACCGACGGCGCGGGCCACGTCGTGGCCGGGCCGTTCGCCGCGCGCGGCGGCAAGTCGGGCGCGGCGACGCCGGTCGGCACCTTCACCGTCGAGAAGAAGGTGAAGAACTACTGGAGCAAGGCGTTCGACGCCCCGATGCCCAACTCGGTGTTCTTCGCGCCGGGCATCGCCTTCCACGCCGACAACCCGAAGGTCGCGTCGAACGGATGTGTGCACCTCACCCGGTCGGCCTCGCAGCAGTTCTTCTCGACGCTGCAGGTCGGTGACCCGGTGCAGATCGTCTCCTGACGGGTCTCACATCGTGTCGTGGCCGTACATCCGCCCCAGCGGGTCGTGGATGAACTCGATGCGGGTGCCGTCGGGGTCGGCCGTGTAGATCGAGGTGCCGGACTCGAGCATGTAGTCGGCGCCGCGCTCGTCGAGCCGGGCCTTGATCTGGTGCCAGTGCTCCTCGGAGACCGAGATGGCGAGGTGGTGCAGGCCGCCGAGCACCTCCTGGTAGGGCGACGGGTCGACGCCGGGCAGGTCGAAGAAGGCCAGGTGGTTGCCCGCGCCGACGTCGAAGAAGAAATGCGTGGAGCCCGCCAGGTCGCGGTTCTCGAACAGCACGGTGACCGGGAACCCCGCGAGGTTCTGGTACCACTCCACCGTCGTGTGCACGTCGGAGCAGATCAGCGCGGTGTGGTGGATCCCCCGGCCCGTGGAGCGCGGCCGGTTCTCGCGGGAGTAGAGGAACTCCGCGCGGATGCGGTCACGGGCCTCGGCGAGCCGGCGGCGCTCGTCCTCGGTGATCAGACTCGACTTGTCGCCGCCCTCGTGCTCGTCGGCTCGTGTGGGGTCCGGGGTGACGGTCGCTTCGGTGGTCATGTTCGCACTCCTGTCGCTGGTGTTCAGTCGCCGAGGCCTTCGTGCATCTCCCACACGAGGACCTCGGCGTCGGTCGTCGCGGTGAGGGTGGCCCGGCCCGCGTCGCGCAGCCGGACGGCGTCGCCGGCCGCGAGGACGACGTGCTCGTCGGAGACGTCGAGCTCCGCGGTGCCGCGGGCGAGGTGGACGTGCCGGTGGGGCGCGTCGGGGAGCATGAGGGAACGCCCGGCCGGTGGGCGGGCCACGTGCAGGGCGGTGGAGGCGATCCCGAGGCGGGCGCCCGGTCCGCCGGCGTCACGGGCGAGGCCCGAGGCCGCGACGACGAGCCCGCCGTCGGCGAGCGCTGCGGTCAGGTCGCGCTGCTCGTGCTCGGGGGCGGCGCCGGGAGCGTCGGGGACGAGCCAGCACTGCACGAGGTGCAGCGTCCGCGCGTCGGTCCCCGCGTGGCGCTCGGAGTGCTCGATCCCGCGACCGGCGCTCATCCGCCCGACGACGCCGGGGCGCAGGACGCCCTCGTGCCCCTCGGAGTCGGCGTGCGCGAGGGCGCCCTCGAGCACCCAGGTGACGATCTCGGTGTCGCGGTGGGCGTGCGTGTCGTAGCCCGCGCCCGGCGCGATGCGGTCCTCGTTGTGGGCGAGGAGCAGGCCGTGGTGGGTGTTGCCCGGCTCGTGGTGGTGGCCGAAGGAGAACGCGTGGCGGGTCTCGACGCCCGGCGCCGTCGTCACCCTGCGGTCCGCGGAGCGGCGCACGTCGACGGTCGCGGTCGTCCCGGTCACTGCGACCCCCCGCCGACTGGTTGAATGTTCACCTACTACAGCACGAACGTCCCTCCCGCGCGAGCCTATTCCCTGTGGTCACCCGACGGGACCTCACCAGACGTCGTCGATGTGCACGGTGACGTCGACCGGCTCGAGCCCGGTCACCTCGCGGACCCCGCGGGCGACGACGACCCGGATCCGCTCGCCGAGGGCCTGCAGGTCCTGCCCGTAGGCGGCGGCCAGCGTGATCTGCACGGCCGTCGAGCCGCCGGTGACGCCCGCCTCGACGTCGGGGACGACCTCCCCCGAGTCGCGGTGGCCGTCCGCAGCGAGGCGACCGAGGGCCACCTCGACCCCGGGGACCCCGGCGGCGAGGTGGCGGGCGAGCGCGGTCACGACGCGCGCCGCCACCCGGGTGTGCCCGAGCGGCGAGTCGATGCGGCCGTAGTCCGGCTCGTCCGACGCGCCCCGGACCCGCCGCAGCGCGGCGTCGACCAGCGAGGCGGGCGCCTCCGGCCGGTCCGCGGCGACCGCCCGGACCGGGGCCCACAACCGGTCGAACTCGGCGAGCGCGGCGCGGCAGTACGGGCAGGTGACCTGGTGGGCGTCGAGGTCGCCGCCGCGGCCCTCGGCCACCTGCTCGAGCAGGGGCCCGGTCGTCCGGCCGCAGGCCAGCCGGGTGTCGGGCAGGGGCTCCGGAGGCGGGGTCGGCGGCGTCGGTGGGGGGAATTCGGTCACGCGGACCAGCTCCTCATCTCGGCGAGCAGGGTGGTTCGGGCGCGGGCCAGCCGGCCGCGCAGGGTGGGCTCGGAGACCTTGGTGACCGCGGCGGCCTGGGCGTAGCTCAGACCCTCGATCTGGCAGAGCACGAACGGCACCCGCTGGTTCTCCGGCAGCCGGGCGATCGCCTCCAGGCCCGCCTGCAGTTCGACGGCGGCGAGCACCGAGCGCTCCGGCGCGGCGACCGACGGCAGGTCGGTCTCGGTGGGCTCGTCGTCCGCGAGGCGCCGGGACCGCCGCCGGTGGTCGAGGCTGCGGTTGACGACGACCCGGTAGAGCCACGTCGTGAACGCCGACGCCCCGACGAAGCCCGAGAGCGCCGTCCAGAGCTGGATGACGACCTCCTGGGTGACGTCGTCGGCGTCGGCCGGGTCGCCGGTGATCCGCAGGGCGATACGGTAGATGCGGTCGCGGTGGCGCCGGATCAGCTCCTCGTAGGCGCCGGGCTCCCCCTCGCGCGCCTTCCCGACGAGCCAGTCCTCGATCCGCGCCGCGCGGTCGTCCGGAGCCGTGCCGCCGTCCGGGGCGGCGCCCGCGGACGTCACCACCCGCCACTACCCCCGCGGTGGCAGGCGGAACCTCCTGGTGCCCTCCCGGACCCGGATGGCACGGTGCGGTGGTGAGCAGCGTCGCCGGCCCCCGCCCGTCCACCCTGCGCTTCGCGGCGACACCGGTCGCGCCGACCGCGGCGGACCAGCGGGCGACGCTGCTGGCCGACCCGGGCTTCGGGCGCGTGTTCTCCGACCACATGGCCCTCGCCTCGTGGACCGCGGAACAGGGCTGGCACGACGACGGGGTGCGCGGGCTCGAGCCGATGACGCTGCACCCGGCGGCGGCCGTGCTGCACTACGCCCAGGAGATCTTCGAGGGGCTCAAGGCGTACCGGCAGCCCGACGGGTCGGTGGCCCTGTTCCGGCCCGACCTCAACGCCGCGCGGTTCGCGCACTCCGCCCGCCGGCTCTCGCTGCCGGAGCTGCCGGCCGATGCGTTCCTCGCCGCCGTCACCGAGCTGGTCCGCCTCGACGCCGCCTGGGTGCCGGAGCCACCCGCGACGCTCTACCTGCGCCCCTTCACCGTCGCGACCGAGGCGTTCCTCGGGGTGCGCCCGGCGGACGAGGCCCGCTTCGGGGTGCTCGCCTCGCCGGCCGGGCCCTACTTCTCCGGGCGCGAGGTCGGCCTGACGCTCTGGATCGACCCGACCCTGTCCCGCGCGGCCCCCGGCGGGACCGGCGACGCGAAGTGCGGGGGCAACTACGCCGCCGGCCTCGCCGCCCAGGGGGTGGCCCGTGCCCACGAGTGCGACCAGGTCCTCTTCCTCGACGCGGTCGAGCACCGGTGGCTCGAGGAGTCCGGGACGATGAACGTGCTCCTCGTGACCGCCGCGGGTGAGCTCGTGACCCCGCCGCTCGGCACGATCCTCGACGGCGTCACCCGCCGCAGCCTCCTCGAGATGGCGACCGACCACGGGTTGACGCCCGTCGAGCGTCCCGTCGCGGTCGACGAGCTCCGCGAGGGCGCCCGCAGCGGGGCGATCACCGAGGTCTTCGCCGCGGGCACGGCGGCGGTGATCAGCCCGATCGTGCGCTTCCGCGAGCCCGCCGGGGAGTTCGCCGTCGGCGACGGCACCCCGGGACCACGGACCCTCGCGCTGCGCGGCGAGCTCGTCGACCTGCAGTTCGGCCGCATCCCGGACCCGCGGGGCTGGCGGGTCCCGGTCGCCTGACGGCGCGCCGCTGCCCCGGCCGGCGAGGGGCACACCACGCATGCCGGACGGGCCCGACCCCTGCTCCACGTGCCCCTGATCAAGCCGCGGGAGGGAGAACCGAGCACTGGCTGCTCCGTACAGCCGATCGCGTGAGGCTACTTGACGTAACGGACCCGGCGCGGCGAGCGACACACAGTCACGACACCCGACCTCTGGGAGGCCGATCGTGACGACCCTCGACATGCCGCGCCCCACCACCGGGACACCGCACGCGCCGGTCACCGATCCCGAGGCCGACGGGCTGGTCCGCCGGCTCGACGACGCCGCGCGGGCCCGCCCGCCGCGCCCCGCTCGCGGGGTGCGCCGCGCTCGCCGTCGTCGTGGGCGTGACGGTCCTCGCCGGACCGGCCCTCGCCGTCGTCGTCGGCCTGGTCGCCCTGCCCGTGCTCGGCGCCGTGCACCAGCAGGACCGCGCGCGCCGCACCGTCACGGCCCGCTACGCGCAGACCCCGCCCGCCGGGCACGAGCGCCTCGTCGCGACCTGGGAGCGGCACCGGGTCGCGACGACGGCGTGGGAGCCGGCCCTGTGGGAGGTCGCACCGCAGGGCGTGCACCACACGGTCGCGCGCCGGGTCGACGGTCCGCGCCACCTGCGCGCCGACGTCGCCGTCCCGACCCTCGCCGGCGCCCGTCGCGACGTCGCGTTCCTCCCCGACCGGGTCGTGGTCCGGCAGGGGCGCCGCCACCACGTGCTGCGCTACGACGAGCTCGAGGCCACCGCGACGGTCCGCGAGCGCGCCGAGGGCGGTCGGCTGGGCCGGCTGTCGCTGCGGATCGCCGGCCGCGCGGTGACCTACGACCTCGCCTCCGTCGCCGCCGCCCGCGAGCTCGCGGCCGCGCTGCGGGCGGTCGGCCCTCAGAGCGAGGCGACCGGCAGCCCGTGGGCCTGTCCGACGGTCGCGCTGTAGAGCTCGCCCGCGTGGGTCGCGAGCCCGGCCGCGAGCCCGGCGTCGGCGGCCATCGCGTCACGCCAGCCCTCGTCGGCGAGGGCGGTGACGAACGGGGCGGTGGCGTGGGTCAGCGCGTGGGTCGAGGTGTTGGGCACGGCGCCGGGCATGTTCGCCACGCAGTAGAAGAGCGTGTCGTGGACGCGGAACGTCGGGTCGGAGTGCGTCGTGGGGTGCGAGTCCTCGAAGCAGCCGCCCTGGTCGATCGCGATGTCGACGAGCACCGCGCTGGGCTTCATGTGGGCGACGAGGTCGTTCGAGACGAGCTCCGGCGCCTTCGCCCCGGGGATGAGGACCGCCCCGACGACGAGGTCGGCGTCGAGGACCGCGCGCTCGACGTTGTCGACGTTGGAGTAGAGCGTCTGGGCCCGCCCGGCGTACTGCGCGTCGAGGGCCCGCAACGTGTCGAGGTCGGTGTCGAGCACTGTGACTCGGGCGTGCATCCCGACCGCCATCTCGACGGCCGACCGGCCCGCCACCCCTCCGCCGAGGACGACGACGTGGCCGGCCGGCGCCCCGGGGACACCGCCGAGCAGCAGGCCACGGCCGCCGTTCGAGCGCATCAGGTGGTAGGCGCCGACCTGCGGCGCGAGCCGCCCGGCGACCTCGCTCATCGGGGCGAGCAGCGGCAGCCGCCCATCGCGGGTGACGGTCTCGTAGGCGATCGACGTGGTGCCCGCGTCGAGGAGGGCCTGCGTGCACTCGAGGCTCGCGGCCAGGTGCAGGTAGGTGAAGAGCGTCAGGTCGCCGCGCAGCCGGTGGTACTCGGAGGCGACCGGCTCCTTGACCTTGACGACCATCTCGGCCCCGGCCCACACGTCGTCGGGGTCCGCGACGATCCGGGCGCCGGCCTCCTTGTACTCGTCGTCGCCGAACGCGGAGCCGGTGCCCGCGCCCTGCTCGACGGTGACCTCGTGGCCGTGGGCGATCAGCTCGCGCACGCCTCCGGGGGTGAGGGCCACCCGGAACTCGTTGTCCTTGACCTCGGCGGGAACCGCGACCTTCATCTCGTCCTCCTTTCACGTGCGCTTGCGACGGTGTTTCCCACCATGGTGAACGTCCTGCGTGAACACGGGAACCTCGCTGAAGAAGGTTCTGTAACATAGCCGTGTGAGTGAACTTCGCGCCGACGTGGGAGGCGCGTCGGCGGGGCCGCCGAATCATCTGCGGGCCGACGAGGAGCCCGCCGCGCTCGACGACGTCGACCGTCTGCTGCTGGACCGGCTGGCGGCCGACGCGCGGATCACGAACGCGGCGCTGGCCCAGGCGGCCGGGATCGCGCCGTCGACCTGTCTGGCCCGCGTGCGGTCCCTGCGCGAGCGCGGCGTGATCCGCGGGTACCACGCCGACGTCGATCCGGCGGCCGTCGGACTGCCGCTGCAGGCCATGATCTCGGTCCGCCTGCAGAGCGACGCTCGGGACCGGCTCCACGAGTTCCTCGGCCTCGTGCGCCGCCTGCCCGCGGTGCGCGACGTCTACTTCGTGGCCGGCGCGGACGACTACCTGCTCCACGTCGCGACGGCGGGCACCGGGGCGCTGCGCGACCTCGTCGCCACCCTGAACGAGCACCGCGACGTCGCCGGGACCGTCACGAGCCTGATCTTCGAGCACATCCGTCCGGCGCACGGCGTCTGACCCCGGTGTCAGCGGTGTCGCATCGCAGACGTTGAGTGTCCGAAAAGGCACACTCATCAGCTGCGCGCTCCCGGCTCGTGAGTGTGGATTTACGGACGTTGAGTGTCTGCGATGCGACATCGCTGACACGTCACGGGAGCTCGATCTGCGTCGCCGCCGACGTCGCCAGCCACTGCTCGTCGCCCCCGCCGATCGCTTCGTGCGCACCCTCGGCGTCCAGGGAGTCGGCCATCGCCTGCGTGCGCTCCGCGTTCTCGATCGCCAGGCGCTGGTCGGCCAGCACCACGGGGCGCAGCCCGGACTCCCACCGGTCGAACGCCTCGGACAGCGCCGCACCGTCGGGTGAGCCGCCCAGCTGACCGAGCTCGTGGGCGAGCAGGTGGGCCCCGATCATCGCGAGCGAGGTCCCCTGCCCCGAGAGCGGCGTGGTGCACCAGGCGGCGTCCCCGAGGAGCACGACGCGACCGGCCGACCACCGCGGCAGCACGATCTGGGCCATGGGCGCCAGGTAGAAGTCCTCCGCCTCGGCGAGCCCGCCGAGCATCTGCGGCACCCACCACCCGCGGCCCTCGAACGCCTCGGTGAGCAGCCGGCGCTGGGTGTCGAGGTCGCGGTGGTGGTACGTGAGCCCGGGGGCCTCCCAGCCCAGGTTGACCCGCACCTCGGTGTTCCCGCGCGCGGTGTACAGCCCGGCCATGGCGTCGGGGAAGCGGCAGAACACCTGCCAGCGGTCGAGACCGAACTCGTTCGGCATCGTGTAGACGGCGAGGTGGCTGCCGAGGTGGTGCTCGACGCCCTCGACGGGGAAGTCGGCCAGGGCCCGCACGCCCGAGTGCAGGCCGTCGGCGCCGACGACGACGTCCGCCCGCTCGCGCCGCCCGCTCGCCAACGTGACGTCGACGCCGTCGTCGTGGTGGGTCAGGGCGGTGATGCGGTCCCCGAAGAGGTGGTCGACCCCGGAGGTGGCCGCCATCAGCATGCCCGCGAGGTCGTCGCGGAGGATCTCGACGTCGGCCCCGCCCACCGGTCCCCCGGTGAGGGTCGTCGAGGTCGTGCTCATGAGCTCGTGACCGTCGGGGGCCACGATCGACATGCCGCGCATGTCGGTGCGGGCCCGGCGCAGCGCCACCCCGACCCCCATCCGCTCGGCGACCTCGAGCGCGGGACCGCGGACGTCGACGGCCTGGCCGCCCGGGCGCGGTGCGGAGGAGGCCTCCACGACGGTGACCCGGTGACCGGCGCCGACGAGGCCGTGGGCGAGGACGAGGCCGGCGATGCCGGCGCCGGAGACGAGGACGTTCACGAAGTGCTCCCGGATTCGATGTGGACGGTGTACGAACGACGACGACGATGCGGTGCGCGGCCCCGGGAGGACAGCGTGTGGCAGGACAGCGGGGGCCAGAACGACGATGCGACCGGGCCCGACGACGACAGCCCGTACCGCCGGGTCGCCGCCGCGCTGCGGGAGCGCATCGCGACCGACCTCGCCCCGGGTGACCGCATCCCGTCGGTGCGCGCCCTGGTGAGCGAGTTCGGCGTCGCGTCGGCCACGGCCTCACGGGCGGTGGCGCTGCTGCGCGACGAGGGGCTCGTCGAGTCGCTGCCCCGCGTCGGGACCGTCGTCGCCGCCCGCACGGTCCGGCGCCGCCCGGCCCGGCGTCCCGCCGCGGACACCCCGGACCGCGAGGCCGTCGTCGTGCTCGCCGTCGAGCTCGCCGACGCCGACGGGCTCGCGGCCGTCTCCATGCGCCGCCTCGCGAGTGAGCTCGGGCGCCCGACGATGAGCATCTACGGGCTCGTGCGCGGCAAGGACGACCTGGTCAGCGCCATGCTCGACCACGTCTTCGCCGCCGAGCCCCCACCCGACGTCGTCGTGGGCGCCCGCTGGCGGGAACGGCTACGGGCGAGCGCCCGGCGCCAGTGGACGGTCTACGACCGGCACCCCTGGGCGGCCCGGACGATCTCGTTGCACCGCCCGCAGCCGCTGCCCGCGCTCTTCGCGCTGGCCGAGTGGGATCTCGCGGCGCTGGAGGAGGTCGAGCCCGACCCGGAGCGCCGCTTGGACCTGCACATCGTGCTCGTCGGGTACGTCCGGGGCGTGGCGATCACGCTCGCCGCCGAGCGCGAGGCCGAGGCCGACACCGGGCTGGACGCCGACTCGTGGACCGACCGGGACCCCGGCGTCAACCGGGCCCTGCAGCGCCACGCCGGGCCGGCGCTGCACCGCGTCAGCCCCTACGCCTATGACCTCGAGCGGGTGTTCACGACCGGGCTCGAGCGGCTCCTCGACGGGATCGGCAGCGCCGGACTGACCTAGCACAGCGTCCCGGCACCGGACACGGTGATCAAGCGCCACCAGCATCGGTCTGGCCGCCGCCGTCGTCGGGCCGGTCCGGTACACCTAGCCCTGCTGCGCGGCCTCGGCCTTCTTCGCCGCCCGCTGCCGGCGCTCCTCGGCCTTCTCCAGGCCCTCGTCCCAGCTCGCCCGCTTCATGATCAGCCGCCGGTACTGCATGACCTCGGCGGGCCGGTCGACGGTGAGGGCGCCCGCGAGCCGGTCGCCGCAGCGGTAGAGCGTGACGAAGGAGCCGTCCTCGTCGCCCATCACGAGTTCGGTCTCGACCTCGGGGAAGCCCTCCCCGGAGCGCGAGACGCCGACGAACTGGATGCGGCTGCCGTACCAGTCCGACCAGAAGTACGGCACGGTCGTGTACTCCTGCGCCGATGCCGGGTCCACCGCGTTGCGGGCCGCGCGTGCCCCCTGCTCCGAGGCCGCCGTCCAGTGCTCGAGGCGCATCGGCGTGTCGAGGACGTCGTCGAAGAGCGCGTTCGGCCACCGGGCGATGTCCCCCGCCACGTAGACGCCGGGCGCCGCGGCCAGCGTCGTGTCGGCGACGACTCCGTCGTCGATCGTGAGGCCGGAGGACTCCAACCACGCGGTGTTCGGCCCGGCGCCGACCCCGACGACGAGCACGTCGGTGTCGATGACGGTGCCGTCGTCGAGCACGACCGCCTCGACCGAGGAGCTCCCGCGGATCTCCGTCACCGAGGCGCCGGTGAGCACCCGGGTCCCGTGGCGCTCGTGCAGCGCGGTCAGCGCCTGACCCATCCGCTCCCCCACGCCGCGGACCAGCGGCACCGGGAGGGCCTCCACGATCGTCACGTCGTGTCCGCGCTTGCGGGCCACGGCCGCGATCTCCGAGCCGATGAACCCGGCCCCGATGACGGTGACCCGCGGGTGGCCCGAGCGCAGCAGCTGGTGCAGGTGCCGGGAGTCGTCGCGGGTGCGCATGGTGACCACGCCGGCGAGGTCGGGCGACAGGACCGAGGCGGGCAGCGTGCGGGCGTGCGCGCCGGTGGCGACGACGAGCCCGTCGTAGGGGATCTCGCGGTCGCCGACGGTGATCCGCCGGGCGTCCACGTCGAGCGCGGTCGCGGATTCGCCCAGGACGAGCTCCACCCCGATCTCGTCGAGCTTCTCCCGCTCGCGGTAGGTGGAGTCGCCGGGCTCGTCGTCGGCGAGGTGCTCCTTGGACAACGGCGGGCGGTCGTAGGGCAGGTGCTCCTCCGCGCCGACCAACGTCACGGAGCCGGAGAACCCGTCGTTGCGCACGGCCTCCACCGCACGCAGCCCGGCCAACGACGCCCCGACCACCACCAAGTCCGCCACGCCGGAGACCCTAGCCACCGCCGGGGCCCGTGCCGTCTCTCCGCTGACGGGGCCCGATCATCCCTTCGGGGCAATCGGTTAACGCGACCGGCCCATCCGCGCGATCTACCGGACACGAGCGGCCCACAGCGGGTCGCGCCGGGAGGGGGCCGAGATGCGGGCGAGGACGACGATCGCGGGTTCGGCCGTCGCGCTCTTCGGCGCGCTCGGGGTCACGGCGGGTCTCGGGCTCCCCGGGGGCGCCGCCGGGTCGACCGCGCCGGTCGCCGTCGCCCTCGCACCGGTCGCCGCGGTCGCGCCCGCCCGCCCCGCCGCACCCGCCGTCGTACCCGCCACCGCGGCGCGGACGGCGACGCCCGCCGTCGCCACCGCCCACGTCACGACGACGGGCCACACCACCGCGACGACCACCGCCTCCGACCTGCCCTGCGGGCTCACCGACGGCGCGTGCGTGTCGATCTCGCGCAAGCGGGCGTGGCTGGTCCGCGACGGCCGCGTCGTGCTCTCCGCGCCGATCACCACCGGGCGTCCCGGGGAGCGGACGTCGCCGGGCACGTTCCACGTGACCTGGAAGGACGCCGACCACCGGTCCTCCGAGTTCGACGACGCCCCGATGCCCTGGTCGGTGTTCTTCGACGGCGGGATCGCCTTCCACACCGGGAGCCTGTCGCGGCAGTCCGCGGGCTGCGTGCACCTGTCCGACTCCGCGGCGCGGACGTTCTTCCGGACCCTGCACGTCGGCGACACCGTGATCGTGCAGCGCTGAGGTCGGTGGGACACTGACGATCCGGCGCCCCGCACGGGTCGCGGGGCGCCGGGCCGTCGTGTCGCGGGACCGTTCGGGGCGGTCCCGTCGAGCCGTGCGCGACCCAGCTGGGGAACGAAAGTCGCACGGTGTCCGGCTCGTTTTCCGCTCCTGGTCTCGAAGCGCTGCCCGGTCCAACGCAAGTGACGCAGCGTCGTGACGCGTCACGCGCCGTGAGCACACGACGGGGTGGCGTGTGCGGATCCAGGTGTGAAACGGACAGGACACGTCTCGTTAGGGTGCGTCGGTGAGTTCCGAACGCCCCCTCGCGCTCGTCACCGGGGCCTCCCGCGGCATCGGGGCGGCGGGCGCCACGGCGCTCGCCCCCACCCATGACCTGCTGCTCGGCGGCCGGGACGCCGCGGCGCTCTCGCAGATCGCGGGCCGGCTCGGGGGCCGTGCGCTGCCGTGGCCGGTCGACCTCACCGACCCCGCGGCGCTGGCCGCGGCGACGGAGCGCATCGACGAGCTCGACGTCCTCGTCCACTCGGCCGGGGTAGGGGTGCTCGGCACCGTCGACGAGCTCTCCGCCGACGTGTGGCGGCAGCAGTTCGAGGTGAACGTCGTCGCGGTGGCCGAACTGACCCGGCTGCTGCTGCCGGCGCTGCGGGCGGCGCGCGGGACGGTCGTGTGCCTGAACTCGGGCGCGGGGCTGGCGGCGCGCCCCGGCTGGGGCGCCTACGCGGCGTCGAAGTTCGCGCAGCGGGCCTTCGCGGACTCGCTGCGGGCCGAGGAGCCGTCGTTGCGGGTGTGCTCGGTGCACCCCGGCCGGGTGGACACCGACATGCAGCGCGCGGTCGTCGCGCACGAGGGCGGGTCGTACGACCCGGCCCGCTATCTGCGTCCGGAGTCGGTGGCGGCGGCGGTGCTCGCGGCCGTGGGCGCCTCCCCGGACGCGCACGTGACGGAGGTCGTCGTCCGGCCGATGGGCTGATCCCGCGCGAGGATGTGGCTTTCCTGCCACTGGTTGCAAGCAACGCCGCTTCGCTTGCACGGAAGCCCGGAGGAGATCGATCCGTGGACCCGTCCGACTTCGCCGACGTCCTCGCGTCGGTGCGTGAGTTCGTGCGCGAGCAGGTCGTCCCGCGCGAGGACGAGATCGAGGAGGCCGACGAGGTCCCCGAGTCGCTGCGCGAGGCGTGCAAGGCGATGGGCCTGTACGGGTTCGCGATCCCGGAGTCCTACGGCGGCATCGGGCTCTCGATGAGCGAGGAGGTCGAGCTCGCGATGGAGCTCGGCTGGACGACGCCGTCGCTGCGCTCGCTGTTCGGCACCAACAACGGCATCGCCGGGCAGGTGCTGCTCACCGGCGGCACCGAGGAGCAGCGCCAGGAATGGCTGCCGCGCCTGGCGACCGGCGAGGTCGTCGCGAGCTTCGCGCTCACCGAGCCCGACGCCGGGTCGGACCCGTCGTCGCTGACGACGAAGGCCGTGCGGGACGGCGAATCCTGGGTCATCTCGGGGACCAAGCGCTGGATCACCAACGCCCCGCTCGCCGACGTGCTCATGGTCTTCGCGCGTACTCGGGGTGGGCGGGACGACGACACAGTCGCACCGGCCCGCGGCATCTCGACCTTCCTGGTCCCGACGTCGAGCGCCGGCGTCTCGTTCAGCGCCCACGACGCCAAGATGGGCCAGCGGGGGTCCTGGACCTGCGAGGTCTACCTCGACGACGTCCGGGTGCCGGCCGCGAACCTGGTCGGCGGGGAGAGCCACGAGGAGGGCCAGGGTGGCCTGCACCGCGGGTACGTCACGGCGATGCGCTGCCTCGCGCACGGCCGGCTGCACATCGCGGCGCTCTGCATGGGCATGGCCGCCCGGCTCGTGCACGAGACCGTCGAGTTCGCCTCCGAGCGGGAACAGGGCGGGCACCGGATCGCGACCTACCAACTGGTGCAGGGCCTCGTCGCCGACTCGGTGACCGACTGGCACGCCGGCCGCGCCCTCGTCCGCGAGGCCGCGCGCGCCTACGACGACGGGTCCGACAAGGTCACCGGGCCCTCGACCGCGAAGTACTTCTGCTCGGAGGCCGTCGGGCGGATCGCGGACCGGGCGGTGCAGGTGCACGGCGGGTCGGGCTACATGCGGGGCGTCCCGGTCGAGCGCATCTACCGCGACGTGCGCCTCTTCCGCATCTACGAGGGCACCAGCCAGATCCAGCAGGTGATCATCGCGCGGGGAGCGCTCGGGAAGGCCGCGCGCGGCTGAGCCCCCCTCCTTCCCGCGCGCGAGGGGAACCCTCGGCCGCCAAGAGCGATCGGATCGTCCCCTCGCGAACGGCCGACCTCTGCTGCTCCGCCCGCGAGGGGAGCATCTGGCCGCTCTATCCGCACGAAGGTTCCCCTCGTGCGGCGCGTCGGGCTCGTTGACAGCGATAACTTTGCACTGCAAACTCGTTTGCGACGAGACCGAGGAGTCGCCATGTCCACGAGCACCGAAGAACCCGGACCCGCCGAGCACCCCAGCCCGGCCGACGCCCTGGCCGCGATCGACGACGCGCAGGAGCGGACCTCCCGGTCGCTGCGCCCGAGCCCGCTGGGCATGTTCGTGCCCTGGGGGCTGGGTTACCTCGTGGGGTTCGGCGGGGTCTGGCTGGCGATCAGGGGCGTGCTGCCCGACGCTGCGGTCACCGCGCTGCTCGTCCTCGCCGCCGTCGTGCCGCTGGTCAGCACCGGGATCACCGTCTCGCGCAGCAGCCGCGGGGTGAGCGGGCCGAGCCGTCGGGTGGGCGCGCAGTACGGCTCGTCGTGGCTCCTCGGCTTCGCGGCGCTGTTCGCGATCAACGTCCGGGTCGGCACGCTCGGGGTGCCCACCCCGACGCTGTCGTTGATCTGGTCGGGGTCGGCGCTGCTCGTCGTCGGACTGCTCTACCTCGCCGGCGGCGCGATCTGGAACCACGTGCCGCAGTACGTCCTGGGCGTCTGGACCCTCGTGACGGCGGTGGCCACGGTCCTCGTCGGCTACCCCACGAACTTCGCCGTGCTCGCCCTCGCCGGCGGGGGCGGGTTCGTCGTCCTCGGGGTCTGGATGCACCTGCGGGACCGCCGGTGAGCACGGACCAGGCCCCGGTCGGGCTCGATCCCGTCATCCACGCCCAGGCCCGGCTGCGGGTGACGGCGACGCTCGCCGCGCTCGGCCCGGACGACCGCCTGACCTTCCCGCGCCTGCAGCAGCTGCTGGACATGACCGCGGGGAACCTCTCCACGCACCTGCGCAAGCTGGAGGAGGCGGGCTACGTGGCGGTCACCAAGACCCACGAGCGGCGCACCCCGGTGACGTACGCGGCGCTGACCCCCCGCGGCCGGCGGGCCTTCGAGGAGTACCGGGACGCCCTGCGCGGCCTCCTGGGCTGACGGCCTCCCGAGGCTTGATCCGGGTCCGACGCCCTGATCGAGCAGAAGCAGGGTCGGTACGGCACCCCGGAGGAGGTCGCCGAGGCCGCGCTCTTCTTCGCGTCCGACCGGTCCGGCTTCTGCACCGGCAGCGGTTTGGTCCTCGACGGTGGCCTGGACGCCTCCCTGATCTGACGTTGGCGCTGACGCACGCAATAAGGGGAGCACGCCGATAGGGCGTCAGCGCGAAGCCAGCCGGTCCCGCAGCATCCCCGGCTCGGGCGTCGCCGGCATCCGACCCCGACGACGCAGTTCGGGCACCACCAGCTCGGCCACCTGCGCGAACGAGCCCGGGGTGACGGCGTAGGCGAGGTTGAGCCCGTCGGCGCCGGTCTCGTCGATCCACGCCTCCATCGCGTCGGCCACCTCCGCGCCGGAGCCCACCGCGACCGGACCGCGGCCCCCGACGGCGAGGTGGCGCGCGACCTCCCCGACCGTCCACTCCCGCGACGGGTCGTCGGTGGTGAACGAGGCGAGCGCGGAGCGCCCGGCGTCGGACTCGACGTAGCGCAGCGGCTCGTCGGGGTCGATGCCGGTGAGGTCGAGCCCGGTCCACCCGGCGAAGAGCGCCAACGCCCCCTCGGGCGAGAACGCCTCGAGGTACGACGTGTACAGGTCGTGCGCCTCGGCCGACGACGCGGCCACCACCGGCGCGAGCTGGGAGAACACCGTCACCGAGGCCGGGTCGCGCCCGGCGTCGGACACCGCGTCGCGCAGCCGCGAGACCTGCCCGGCCACGACCGCCGTCGAGGGCCCGGAGACGAACACCGCCTCGGCGTGCCGGCCCGCGAACGCGAGGCCCCGCGGTGACGCGCCGGCCTGGAAGATCACCGGCGAGCGCTGCGGCGACGGCTCGCACAGGAACGGGCCGGGGACGTCGTAGTACCGGCCGTGGAACCCGACGTCGTGCACCTTCGCCGGATCGGTGTAGACGCCGCCGGCCGCGTCGCGGACCACCGCGTCGTCCTCCCACGAGTCCCGCCACAGCCGCGAGCACACCTCGAGGTACTCGTCGGCCTGCGCGTAGCGCTCGTCGTGGGGCAGCTGGGCGCCGAGCCCCAGGTTCGCCGCCGCCGACTCCAGGTAGCCGGTGACGACGTTCCAGCCGACGCGGCCCTTGGTCAGGTGGTCGAGCGTGGTGAAGCGGCGGGCCAGCGCGTAGGGGTGCTCGTAGCTCGTCGAGACCGTCAGCCCGAACCCCAACGACGAGGTCACCGCCGCCATGGCCGAGACCGGCATCATCGGGTCCCCGAGCGGCACCTGGATGCCGGCGCGCACCGCCGCGTCCCGGGACCCGCCCGCCACGTCGTAGATCCCGAGGACGTCGGCCAGGAAGAGCGCGTCGAACCCGGCGTCGTCGAGCAGCCGGGCGAGCCCCGTCCAGTGGTCGAGGTCGGTGTAGCGGAAGCCCCGGTCGTCGGGGTGGCGCCACAGGCCGGGCGACTGGTGCCCGGCGCACATCATGGCGAAGGCGTTGAGGTGGATCCGGCCGCTCACGCCGACGCCCGTCAGAAGTACGTCCGCGAGACCATGTCGGCCACGCAGGCCGGCTTCTCCTCGCCCTCGATCTCGACGGTGATCCGGGAGACGATCTGCAGCCCGCCCTCGGTCAGGTCGGTGGCGTCGACGATCACCACCCGCGCGCGCACCCGGTCCCCGACCCGCACCGGCTTCGGGAAGCGGACCTTGTTGAGGCCGTAGTTCACGCCCATCCTCACGCCCTCGAACGACCGTGCCGAGTTCGCGAGGTACGGGATCAGCGACAGCGTGAGGAACCCGTGCGCGATCGGGGCGCCGAAGGGACCCGACGCCGCCCGCTCCGGGTCGATGTGGATCCACTGGTGGTCCTCGGTGACGTCGGCGAAGCCGTCCACCCGCGCCTGGTCGATCGTGAACCACTCACCGGGCCCGAGCTCGCGCCCCTTGGCCCGGTACACCGCGTCCGCTCCGGCCAGGACGTCCACGTCCGCACTCCCGTCGTCGTCGCCTGACCCCACACGGAGATCACGAGGCCCGCCCGACCCTAGCCGGAGCGCGCGAGCGCCACGCGGGCCTCGGGCTCGTCGCACGCGGCCGCGGCGAGCAGACCGAGCGAGATCATGCTGACGATCACCGAGCTCCCGCCGGCGGAGATCAACGGCAGCGTGATCCCGGTGACCGGCAGCAGACCGAGCACGTACCCGATGTTGATGACGGCCTGCGCGACGAGCCAGACGGTGAGGGTCGCGACGACGGCCCGGTTCCAGGGGTCGACGGTGCGCGCGGCGATCCGCAGGCCCACCCACCCGAGCAGGGCGAACAGCCCGAGCACCGCGACCGCCCCGACGAGGCCGAGCTCCTCGCCGAGGATCGCGAAGACGAAGTCGTTGGACGCGTTGGGCAGGTAGCTCCACTGCGCCGCGCCCTGCCCGAGCCCGTCGCCGAGCAGCCCGCCGTCGGCGAGCGAGTACAGCGCCTGCTGGGACTGGTAGCCGGCGCCGAGCGAGTCGTCCCCGGTGCTGCCGAGGAACGAGGTCAGCCGCGCCAGCCGGTAGCTCGCCGTCACCGCCAGGACCCCGACGGCGCCCAGCGCCCCGGCCCCGAGCAGGCCCAGCAGCCGCCCGGGCACCCCGGCGAACCAGAGCAGCGCGAACAGCACGACGACGATGCCGAGCGCGGATCCGAGGTCGGGCTCGACGACGACGAGGCCCGCGGTCAACAGCGCGACCGGCAGCACCGGGAGGAGCGCCTGCCAGCTCCACGCCCGCCGTCCGGACCCCGGCCCGCGGCGGGTGAGGAGCACGTGTGCGCCCCAGAGGACCAGGGTCAGCTTCGCGGGCTCGCTGGGCTGCAGGGAGAGCCCGGCGACCACGAACCACTTCTGCGCGCCCGCCGCGGCCGAGCCCAGGCCGGGGACGAGCACGGCGGCCAGCGCGAGGAGGGACAGCCCGTGCAGCCACGGGCTCGTCGTGCGCCACCGGGACACCGGCACGCGTCCGACCAGCGCGAACGCCACCCCACCCACCGCGCAGTAGACGAGCTGGTGGGCGAAGACACCGTAGGGGCTGCCGGTGCGGGTGAGCGAGTCGATCGACGACGCCGAGAGCACCATGACCAGTCCGAGGCCCGCGAGGACCACGGTGAGGCCGACGACGAGGTAGTAGGAGGCCAGCGGGCGGCCCATCGTGGCGGCGACCGCCCGGCGCGCGGCGATCACGTGGTGGGCGATCGGGCTCCGGGCCGGACCCGTCGTCGCCCGCCCGTTCCGCGCCGTCGTCACATCCGTGAGCCTCGCAGCGACGAGGCCGCATCCGGTGCATCCGCGAGAGCTGCGTGCCCGGGACGAGGACCCCGCAACCGGACGAACGGCCGCGGTGAGCGGGAACTCCGTGACGACCGTTCGGTCCTCGCCCGGGTCCGTCACACCGAGGTCGATCAAGGGCCCACTACGACCGTCGGAAGCGGTCCGCGAAGCGCGGGTCGTCCTCCCACCAGAGGCGGGGCCGACCCTCGTCGGGCTCGTCCCCGTCCGGGTCCCCCGGGGTCGCCTCGGCCGCGTCGAGCTCGGCGTCGATGCGGCGGGCCTCCCGGGCGTCGGCGGCCGCGAAGCGCACCGCGATCGCGCCGAGGAACGGCAGGCCGGCGAGGTCGCCGCCGATCCACCACACGCCGGCACCGATCGCCTGGTCGTCGCGCAGGCTCGGACCCCAGGCCCGGTCCACGGCGGCGTAGTGCCCGACGGCGAGCAGCGGGCCCATCCACAGCACGAGGCCCAGGACGCCGTCGGCCACGACCTCGGCGATCGCGATCCCGAGCGTCAGCCCGTGGTTGGTCTCGCGCGGCACCGGGTCGATCTGCAGCCGGCTCACCACGTACAGCAGCCCGGCCGCGAGCAGCCCGAGCGACACCAGCCCGCTCACCGTGGGGCTGCGCAGCTCCAGCGGGTAGAGCCCGGTGAGGTAGACCAGGAACGGCGGGGCGATCAGCGCGATCGTCGCCGCGCCCGGGGAGGAGACCACCCGGGCCGTCCGGGACCGGCGCACCCGTCCGAGCCGGCCGACCCACGGCGACGGCAGACCGGACCGGGCGAGGGTCAGGGGGGCCCCGGCGGCCAGCAACATCGGGGCGACGACCAGCAGGACCACGCCCTGCACGGCGCGGGCCCAGAAGAGCGTGTCGTCGTAGACGGCGACGACCGAGGTCCCGATGAGCAGCAGCAGGACGGTGCCCAGGAGGAACCACGTGGTCCGGCGCCCGGACCAGGGCAGGCCGGCCTGCCGTGTCCGGCGCACGCCGGCGAGGTAGCCCCCGCCGAGCACCGCCACACCCGCGAGGACGGCGGGCGGCGCGGTCCAGCTGGTGAACAGCCGCGCGGCGGTCAGCGGCGGCAGCCCGGCGCCGGGGACCCCGGCGGCGAGCACGTGGAGGGCCGGCACCGCGCAACCGTTGACCCCCCGGGGTGAAGCCGGGGTCAGGACGGCCGGTGCAGGTGCCCGTAGAGCGTCGTACGCGGCACCCCGAGGCGCTCGGCGATCTCGGTCACCGAGCGGCCCTCGCCGTAGAGCCGGCGGGCCTCGGCGGACGCGTCGTGGTCGAGGCGCGGGGGTCGTCCACCGCGCCGGCCCCGGGACCGGGCGGCGTCGAGCCCCGCGCGGGTACTGCTCGAGGTGAGTGCGCGCTGCAGTCCGGCGAGCACCTCGAGCGCGGCGAGCAGGCCCTCCCCCGGCGTCTTCCGCGTGTCCACCGACTCGTCGAGCGCCCACAGCTCGGCCCGGGCCGCGTGCAGCCGCTGCCCGACGGCGACCAGGTGCAGGACCGACGACGCGAGCCGTTCCAGCCCGGTGACGACGAGGACGTCGCCGGCCCGGAGCTCGGCGAGCACGGCGTCGAGCTCCGGTCGGGGTCCGCGGGTGCCGCTCGAGCGGTCGAGCCGGACCAGGTCCGGCGCCACCCCCGCCGCGTGCAGCCGCTCGATCTGCTCTGCCGGATCTTCTCCGTGCAGCGCGACCCGTGCGTACCCCCGGAACACCGCCACCCCCACTCGCGGGACGGCCGCTCCCCCGTCCACGACCAGGGCATCGGTGCAGGTCGAGTGCTCGTAACCGGTTAACCGGGTGCTGACTGTCACGTGCGCACCGTCGAGAATCGTGTACCTGACGTGCCGCGATGATCTCGCCGCGTGCTCCCGGTCCCTCGTCCGCGCAGGTGGGAGCCCCGCACGGTGGTGAGG
The DNA here is from genome assembly GCA_025925615.1 of Actinomycetospora sp. GTDB lineage: Bacteria > Actinomycetota > Actinomycetes > Mycobacteriales > Pseudonocardiaceae > Actinomycetospora. The sequence goes on from JAICLN010000010.1 coordinate 21,230, forward strand.
GGCTACCAGCGACCCGTCCTCCTCGCGGGCGCCACACTGCACCGTGCGCCGGTCACATCGTGATGAAACCGTGATTGCAGGGCGCGTCCATGCGGGTGACCCGAACGTCCGAAACGGTGGAGCGTCCCGGCGCGACACTCCTCGGGTCGGGTACCGGGTGCACGCTGCAGTCGGCGGAGACTCGCCCGGACGGAGCAGGGCCACCTGGCCCATCGAGAGGAGAAGGTCGACGTGCGCAAGACCGTCGCCATGATCGCGGCCGTCGTGGTCGGGGCACTGGCCGTGGTGTCCGCGGGGGCACTGACCAACCCGGTCGCCTGGGCCGCCGCCGCGGTGCTCGTCGTCGTGACGGCCGTCGCCGTCGCCACGCTGAGCCTCACCCCGGCCATCCAGCGCGTGGTGGTCGCCCTGGGTGCCCTGCTCGGCCTCGCCGCGATCGCCCTGGCGATCGTCGAGTTCGCCGTGCGGGGGTACCGGACCTCCTCGAGCGCCCCGCTGCTCGGGCTGCTCGTGGGCCTCGCCGGGCTGTTCGTGGTGATCGGCGTCGCGGCCGCGCGGTCCGCCCCCACCCCGACGGCGCTGTGGAGCGGCGCCGCCGTCCTCGCGGCCCTCGGGCTCGTCGGCGGCGTGCTGGTCGGGACGACCGTGCCGTACCTGCCGCTCTCGCGGGCGATCTCCTACACCAGCGCGGACGCCACGACGACGCTGCGGCTCGACGCGCCCGGCGGCGCCAAGGCCGGCGACACCCTGGTCGCGCAGGTCTTCCGCTCCGGCACGGGCGAGGTGCACGCACCGGAGGGCTGGACGCCGCTGCGGACCACGCCGCTGCCCGGCGGCAGCGGTTCGGTGTCGCTGTTCACGACGACGGCGACCGACGCCACCGGACCCTCGACGTTCACCGTCGACACCCCGGCGACGCTGCTCGGCGGCGTCGGCGCGTGGTCGCACGTCGCGGGGGTCACCGCCCCGGGCGACGCCACCGGCACCGGCGGCGCCGTCACGCCGGCGCCCGCCCCGGACGACCACTCGACGCAGGTCCTCTACTTCGTCGCCGGGACCGGTGTCGCCGACATCAGCGCCCCGGAGCCGCTCTCCGACGCCTGGGTGGTCAAGGTCGACAACGTCGTCAAGGCCACCACCGCCCTGGTCACGCGGCCCGCGCTGGCCGACGACCCCGCGTCCCCGGTCAGCCTGACCACGAGCGCCCCGCTGGCGCCGTGGGCGGCCCAGACGGTGGTGCTGCAGGCCCAGTAGTCCGGTCGGCCCGGTCCCCGCGGAACGAGCGAACGGCGCCTTCGCTGCCTCGACGCGAGCGAGAGCGCCGTTCGCTCCTCCCGGGAGACGGGTCGGATTCGGGCGGGACCCGGACGGCGATGGCACCGTGGAGCGGTGCGCGATGACGCCGAGGGGTTCCGGAAACGCTACGAGTCGCGCGTCGACGAGCAGATCAACAAGGCGATCGAGGAAGGCCGGTTCAAGGACCTGCCCGGCGCCGGGAAGCCGCTGAAGCTCCCCGCGAACGGCGACGAGAACTGGTGGATCCGCTCGAAGCTGCGCGCCGAGGGCGTCTCCACCGACCTCCTGCTGCCGCCGCCGTTGCGGCTGCGCAAGGAGCTGGAGGGTCTCGACGAGGCGGTGCGCGACCTGCCCGACGAGGCGGCCGTCCGGCGGGCCGTGGCCGAGCTGGACCGCCGCGTCGTCGACTTCCTGCGGGCCCCGTCGGGACCGCGGGTACCGATCAGACGACCCTCGGCCGACGACGTCGTCGCCCGGTGGCACGCGGCCCGCGCGCAGAACCGTCCGGTGCCCCCGCCGCCTCCCGCTCCCCGGCCTCGACGGTCCTGGTGGCGGCGGCTGCGGGAGGGCTGAGCCCCCGACAGCCCCGCGCGCCGGGCACCAGCCAGCAGCAGTCGGGCATCACGTCGTCCGGGACCGGCTCCTCGTCCGGCAC
>JAICLN010000028.1 GCA_025925615.1 Actinomycetospora sp.
ATGTCAGCGGTGTCGCATCGCAGACGTTGAGTGTCCGAAAAGCCACATCGTCGGACGGGGACGCCACGGCCGTCGTGGTCGGCGCCTCCGGCGCGCTCGGCTCGGCCATCGCCGCCCGGCTGGCGCGGGCGGGCCTCGTCGTCGTGGGGGTCGCCCGGAAGCCCCTCGACGCGCCCGGCGTCGTCGGGTGCGCCGCCGACATCGGCGACGACGCCGCGGTCGGGGCGATCCGCGACGCCGTCGACGCCGTCGGGCGGCCCGTGCGGATGGTCGTGCAGGCGGCGGGTCTCCCCGCCGCGGGACCGTTGCCGACCATCGACCCCGACGCGCTCGGCGCCGCCGTGGCGCTCAAGGTCGGCGGGATGCTGCGCCTCGTCCGGGCGGTGGCCCACCGGCTCGGACCGGGCTCGCGGCTGGTCGCCCTCGGCGGGCACTACGGCAGTGAGCCGTCGCCGCACACCTGCGCCGCCGGGGTCACCAACGCCGCCCTCGCGAACCTGGTCCGCCAGCTCGCCGACCACCACGGCCCCGGCGGAGTGACCGCCCACCTCGTCGCCCCGGGACCGGCCGACACCGACCGGCTGCGGCGGCTCTCGCAGGCCCGCGCCGACGAGCGCGGCGTGGACGTCGAGGAGATCCTCGCCGAGCGCCGGGCCGAGTCACCGCTGGGTGCGCTGGTGACGCCGGCGCAGGTCGCGTGGGCGGTCGCGACGTTGCTCGACGACGAGGCCGACGCGCTGACGGGCGCGACGTTCGCCCTCGACGTAGGCGCCCGGCGAGGTCTCTTCTAGCGGTCCAGCCCGGCCTCCCCGACGAGGCGGTGGAACAGGCCCTCGGCGTCGGTGTCGAGACCCCGCGCGACGAACCAGCCGGTGATCCGCCGGACGTCGCGGACCAGGACGTCGGGCCCGTGCGGGTTGCCGACGAGGTCGACGACCTGGGGGAGGTCGATCAGCACGAGCCGACCGTCGTCCACGAGCACGTTGTAGGCCGACAGGTCACCGTGGGTCCAGCCGAGGCGGGCGAGCCCGACGAGGGCCTCCACCAGGAGCTCCCACCACCCGCGGAGCTCGGCCGGTCCCGGACGTTCCTGGGCCAGCCGGGGCGCGGCGGTGCCGTCGGGGGAGCCGAGGAACTCCAGGAGCACCTCGGTGCCCCGCAGGGCGACGGGGTAGGGGACCGCGACGCCGGCCCCGTACAGCGTGCCGAGGGCCGCGAACTCGGCCGCGGCCCACTGCCCGGCGAGCAGCTCGCGGCCGAACGGGGTCCGGTGGGCCATCGCCCGGGTCTCCCGCGAGCGCCGGACTCGGCGGCCCTCGAGGTACCCGGCGTCGCGGTGGAACATCCGGTGCTCCGGGGCGCGGTACCGCTTCGCGGCGAGCAGGCAACCGGGCCGTCCGGGGATCGCCCGTTCGAGGAGGTGGACGTCGGCCTCCTTCCCGGTCTTGAGCACACCGAGGTCGGTGTCGGTCGCCCCGGGATCGGTGACGACCCAGCCGGGCGCCGGCTGGGGGCCGAGGGTCGTGTCGGCGGCCCCGAGTCGTTCGGGGGGCTCCCCGTCGTCGGTGTCCGGCCGGCGTCGGGGGTGGGGGACGTACTCGTCGTCGTCGAATCGCGGGCGACGACGGGGCATGCGTTCGTGCACCTGAGGAGGCTCCAGACGTGGGGTGGTCACCCCACGCGAGCAGGCCTCAGCGCGGGGTGCGGGCGCAGCCGGGCGCGACGGGTCGCGCCGCCGGCAGGGCGACGATCCGCACGGGCACCTCCTCGGTCACTGGTGTGCACGACGATCCTGGCGCGGGGCCGGTGACCCCGCGAGCGGTTTTCTCATCCCGGTGGCACGGGCGCGCCCGCGGGCACCCCGGCCGCGACGTGGTCGTCGTAGTGGCGCCGCCACTGCGGGCTCGGCCCTCCGGGTGCCGACGACGGGTGCCCGGCCAGGGCCGCGTCGAGGGCCTCGAGACAGACCTCCCACCCGGCAGCGGTCCGTGCGGCGGTGTCGCGCTCGCCGAGCAGGGCGGTGAAGGTGAGCCGGCACCCGCCGTCGTGCCGGGCCTCGAGGACCAGGCGCAGCTCGTCGTGCGCCACGTGACCGTGAAGCGGTGGGGCGGGTCGTGGGTGACGACGGTGCCGGTGCCGCCGTCACCGTCCTCCCCGAAGGAGTACCGGACGGCCGCGCCCTCGGCCGGTGCCCCGTGGTCGGGGAACGCGACGCGGGCGGGGAACCAGGCGACCAGCTCGGTCGGGTCGGTGACGGCCTCCCACACCCGCTGCTGGGCGTGGGGGTAGTCGCGCACGAACCGCAGCGCGGGCCGGCCGTCGATCTCGAGATACGTACCGGTCGTCATCGAGGCTCCTCCGGGGTGTGGTCGAGGTGCTCGCCGAGGGCGTCGAGGGCGTCGGCCCAGAGCGCCCGGTAGGGCGCCAGCCAGGCCTCGAGCTCGCCCATCGGGCGCGGGTCGAGCGCGTAGACGCGGCGCTGGGCGTCGACCGTCGCGCGGACGAGCCCGGCCCGGCGCAGCACGCCGAGGTGCTTGGACGCCGTCGGTTGGGCCAGGTCGAGACGCGTCACGACCTCGCCGACGGCGTGCGGGCGTTCCCGCAGGAGGTCGAGGATGGCGCGCCGGGTCGGGTCGGCGAGCGCGGTCCAGGTGGTGGACACGCCGACGAATATGCCATGTTCGGCATATGCCTGTCGAGGAATGTGACGGGTGGGGTCTCGTTCGGAGCAAGGGGGGAACCTGCGACCCTGGAGACACGTCCGTTCTCGGGAGCGGTCTTGATCGAGACAGCGCCGCGCGGGTGAGCCGGGCCCGCGGGGTGGTCCGACGATCCGGCGCGGGTGCGGGGGAACGGTTCGGTGGCGACGGTGGCGGAGCCGGCGACGACGAGGACGGTCGGCGACCGGGTCGCGGCGTGGATGACGCGGCGCCTGGGCTCGATGGTGACCGTCGACCTGACGGTGGCCCTCTCGGCGGTCTGGATGGTGCTCGGGGCCCGGTCGGTGCTCGGGTTCGACCCGTACCCCTACCCGGTCCTGCTGTTCGTCGGGAACGTCGTGCAGCTGTTGCTGATCTTCGTGATCCTCGTCGGGCAGCGGACCCTCTCGGAGTCGGTGGAGCGGCGCGCGCAGCAGACCTACGACGACGCCCAGGCGATCCTCGGCGAGTGCCACCGGCTCCAGTCGCTGATCGACGACCGGGCCCGGTTGCTCAACCGGGGCGCGATCACGGGGGACGAGCTCGATCCCTGCGACACCGCGCCGATCATGATCAGCCCGCCGCAGACCGTGGCGCCGGCGATCTCCACCCGCAACCGGCGCATCGCGGGCTGGCTGGTCCAGCGGCTCGGGAGCAAGGGCGCAGTCGTCGTGAGCACGATGATCATCCTGGGCTGGATGGCGCTGGCGCTGCTCGGCGTGATCCCCGACCCCTACCCGTTCCCGTTCCTGCTCTTCTGCTCCAGCCTCGCCCAGCTCGTCTTCATGTTCGTGATCATGGTCGGCCAGGACGTGCTGGGCGAGGTCTCCGACCGTCGCGTGGTCGAGACGGCCAACCACACCGCCGTCGTCCTGCAGCAGTGCCGCCACCTGCGCCAGCACCTCCTCGCGCAGGACGAGCTGCTGACCGCGGTGGTCGAGCGGGCGATGGACGCGGAGGCAGCCGGGGATCCCGACGGGGCGCCGGCGCCGCGGGCGCACACCGACCGTTCGCAGGACGTCGGGTCGGGTCGCCGCTGAGCTGACGGGCGCGGGTCGCGCGTCGGGTGGGGGGCCTCGCGGACGAGGGGCACTGAGCGCATGTTGATGGGCGGCGGGGCCTGCGCAGTGTGCTGGTGATCATGCGCGGGGGGGGGGGTCGCCGACAGAATCCCAACCACCGCCGAGGGCGGCCAGACCAACCTGTCACTGAGGCACTGGGCGCATGGTCACGGGCGGGGGCACCTGCCCAGTGTGCTGGTGATCTTTGTCCAGGTTCGGGCCGGGTGATCAGTGCGCCGGGGGAGTCACGCGGCGCCGTTCTGGGCCAGGATGCCGGGCATGGACCTCGGTCTCGCGGGACGCACCGCGATCGTCTGCGCCTCCACGTCCGGCCTCGGTGAGGCCACCGCCCGGGCCCTCGCCGCGGAAGGGGCCCGCGTCGTGGTGAGCGGCCGCCGGGCCGAGCGGGCCGAGGAGATCGCCGCGGAGCTGCCGGGCGCGATCGGCGTCGGGATCGACCTCACCGACGCCGAGGGGCCGGCCACGCTGGTGGCCCGGGCGACGGAGGCGCTCGGCCCGGCCGACGTCGTCGTCCTCAACAGCGGTGGGCCTCCCCCGAGCTACGCGACTACGATCGACGCCGAGGCGATCACCGCCGCCATCGTCCCGCTGGTGCTCGCCCAGCAGCGGCTCGTCTCCCTGGTCCTGCCCTCGATGCGCGAGCGGGGCTGGGGCCGGATCCTCGGGGTCAGCAGCGCCGGTGTGGTCGAGCCCATCCCGGGGCTGGCCCTGTCCAACCTCGGGCGGGCCGCGCTCGCCGGCTACCTCAAGACCCTCGCCGGCGAGGTGGCCGGCGACGGGGTGACGGTGAACCTGCTGCTCCCCGGTCGGATCGCGACGGCCCGGCTGACAGGGATCGACGAGTACGTCGCCGAGCAGGAGGGCGTGACGCCGGCCGACGTCCAGGCCCGCGCCGAGGCGACGATCCCCGCGCGGCGCTACGGGACCGCCGCCGAGTTCGGCGCCGTCGCCACGTTCCTGTGCAGCGACGCGGCGTCCTACGTCACCGGCACCGCCGTGCGCTGCGACGGCGGGCTGGTGCAGGGTCTGTAGGTACTCAGACCAGCGAGGACCGCGCGACGATCTCCTCGCGGCGCTGGGTGGTCGCGGGCACGCCGCCGATCGCCCAGTCGTCCGGGGGGACCTGCGCGACCCGTCCCCGGACCCGGGAGCGGGTCACGCCCAGGACGTCACAGATCGCGTCGGTGATCTCCGCGAGCAGCCGGTGCCGCTGCTCCACCGGCCGGCCCTCGAGGACCGCCGCGACGAAGTACGGCGCCGGGTCCCCGTCCACGGCGGCCGGGACGCCGCCGGTGGCCCACAGCTCGTCCGGGTGCATCGTCACGAAGGCGCGGACGCGGCTCAGCGGCGACTCGAGCACGGCCGCGTAGCGCTCGCTGACCCTCCGCAGGAGCTCCTCCATCCGCGCCGGTAGGTGCTGGCCCTCGACGAGGTGGATCTCCACAACCGGCATTTACTCCTCCCCGTTCCGGACGGCCATCACGACCGCTGTGGGCTCGGTGAAGAACTCCCGGCGGAACGTACCCATCAGCCCTCCTCCCGGGCGCGCGCCAGCTCGAGCGCCACGTCGATGATCATGTCTTCCTGGCCGCCGACGAGGCCGAGCTCGCCGCAGCGACGGAGGATCTCGTGGGTGGGGACCTTGTAGCGCTCGGCCGCGTGCTCGGCGTGGAGCAGGAAGCTGGAGTAGACCCCCGCCCAGCCCTGCACGATCGCGTTGCGGTCCATCTTCGGCCAGCGGTGCAGGTAGGGGCGCACGACGTCCTCGGCGGCGTCGAGCAGCGCCACGACGTCGAGGCCGGTCGAGACCCCGAGGCGGTCGAACACCGCCGCGAGCACCTCGGTGGGGGAGTTGCCCGATCCGGCGCCGAGGGCGCACAGCGAGCCGTCGATCTCCTTGACGCCGACCTCCGCGGCGATCACCGAGTTGGCCACGCCGAAGGACAGGTTCTGGTGACCGTGGTAGCCCACCCAGGCCTCGTCGCCGACCTCGGCGATCAGCGCCTCGAACCGGGCGCGGGCCTCGTGCATGAGCAGCGCCCCGGCGGAGTCGGTGACGTAGGGGCACTGGCAGCCGGCGTCGACCATGATCCGTGCCTGCTTCGCGAGATCCTCCGGAGGCGTGCGGTGGGCCATCATGAGGAACCCGACGGTCTCCATGCCCAGCTCGCGCGCGACCCCGAAGTGCTGCGGGCTGACGTCGGCCTCGGTGCAGTGGGTGGCGACGCGGACGACCTCGGCGCCGGCGTCGTGGGCCCGCCGCAGGTCGTCGGCGGTGCCGATGCCCGGGACGAGCAGCACGGCGATCCGCGCGGTGCGGGCCTCCTCGCGGGCCGCGGCGATCAGGCGCAGCTCGTCGGTGCGGGAGAAGCCGTAGTTGAACGTCGAGCCGCCGAGCCCGTCGCCGTGGGTCACCTCGATGACCTCGACGCCGGCCCGGTCGAGGGCCCGGACGGTGTCGCGGACCTGCTCCTCGGTGAACTGGTGCGCCTGGGCGTGCGAGCCGTCGCGCAGCGTGGTGTCGGTGATGCGGACGTCGTGCCTGATCTCGGGCCGCGTCATGCCGGCACCCCCGTGTCGATCGCCCGGCTCCGCTCCGCTGCGAGGGTGGCACCCGCGAGCTCCTGCGCGATCAGCTCGCCCACCCGGACGGCCGCCGCGGTCATGATGTCGAGGTTGCCGGCGTACTCCGGCAGGTAGTCCCCGGCGCCGCGGACCTCGAGGAAGGTCGCGACCCGGCCCCGGCCCCCCCACTCCGGGCGAGGCGGATCGAACTGCGGCTCGGCGCGGAGCGTGTAGCCGGGCACGTACTCCTGCACCCGGGCGACCATTGCGTGGATCGAGGCGGACACCGCCGTCGTCGTCGCGTCGTCCCACCGCTCGCCGGGGATCGCGCAGAAGATCGTGTCCCGCATGATCATCGGCGGTTCGACCGGGTTGAGGATGATGATCGCCTTGCCCCGGGCGGCGCCGCCGACCTGCTCCACGGCCCGCGCGGTGGTCTCGGTGAACTCGTCGATGTTCGCCCGCGTCCCGGGTCCGGCCGAGCGGGAGGCCGTCGAGGCGACGATCTCCGCGTAGGGCACGTCGACCACCTGGGAGACCGCGGCGACGATCGGGATCGTCGCCTGCCCGCCGCAGGTGATCATGTTGACGTTCGGCGCGTCGAGGTGCTCGGGCATGTTGACCGCCGGGCACACCATCGGTCCGAGGTGGGCCGGCGTCAGGTCGACGGCCCGGATCCCCGCGGCCTCGTAGCGGGGCGCGTTCGCCGCGTGGGCTCGCGCCGAGGTCGCCTCGAACACGATGCGGGGGAGCGGGTCCTGGGCGAGCAACCAGTCCACGCCCTCGGCCGACGCGGCGATCCCGGCCGCGCGCGCCCGGTCGAGGCCGGGGGACTCGACGACCCCGACCATCGCCGTGACGTCGATCGCCGAGGACCGCGCGAGCTTGGCCAGCAGGTCGGTGCCGATGTTGCCGGGGCCCACGATGGCGGCGGGGATCCTGTCGGCTGGGATCCTGTTGGCCGGGATCGTGCCGGGCGGAGCGCTCATGGCCCGACGGTGACACGGGTCACCGACAGTACGGAACCGCCGCGTTCGCGAGGGGGCAAAGACCGGACCCCGCCCTCGTGCCAGCAACGGCACGTTCCTGGCGTCGGACGCGCGGACGGCGCCGTTCACCCATCGGCGAGGCGGACCAGCCGGTGGCCCGGCCGGCGACCCCGCGAGCCCCTGCGGTCGGAGGGGATCATCGTCGCCGCACGGGCAGGGCCCTGTCGTCCGGGACCCGCGACTGCTAGACCGGGGGCATGGCGACCCCGGTCACGACCCAGCCCGGTACGGAGCACCCGGCCGAGGCCACGGTGCGCACGGAGGTCGACGGCGTCGTCGGCCGCGTCGTGCTCACCGCCGGCCGACGCCGCAACCCGCTCTCGGTGGCGACGATGCGCGCCGTCACCGCGGGCCTGCGCGGGGTCTCGGCCCGCGAGGGCGTCCGCGTCGTCGTCATCGCCGCCGAGGGCCCGGCGTTCTCCGCGGGGCACGACCTCTCCGAGATGGTCGACCGCACCCTCGCCGAGGAGCGCGAGGTCTTCGCGGTGTGCACCGAGATGATGCGCGCCGTCCACGAGGTCCCCCATCCCGTGATCGCCGCGGTCCAGGGCATGGCGGTCGCCGCCGGGTGCCAGCTCGTCGCGACGTGCGACCTCGCGATCGCCGCCGACCACGCCGTCTTCGGCACGCCCGGCGTCAAGATCGGCCTGTTCTGCTCCACGCCGATGGTGGCGGTGAGCCGGGCGATCGGCCGCAAGCGTGCGATGCAGATGTTGCTGACCGGCCAGACGATCGACGCCGCGACCGCCGCGGACTGGGGCCTGGTCAACGCCGCCGTGCCCGCTGACGAGCTCGACGCCGCCGTCCGGGCGCTGGCCGAGAAGGTCGCCGACGCGAGCAGCGTGACGCTGCGCATCGGCAAGGAGGCGTTCTACCGGCAGATCGACCTCTCCGAGGACGACGCCTACACCGAGATGAGCGAGGTCATGGCGGCCAACGCCATGACCTGTGACGCCCAGGAGGGCATGTCCGCCTTCCTGGCGAAGCGCAAGCCGGTCTGGCAGGACCGCTGAACCGACGTCGAGGCAAAGGAGCCCGCCCGATGACCTTCCCCGGTCTGCAGCACGTCGCCATCACGGTGTCCGACCTGCAGCGCTCGACCCAGTGGTACTCCCGGCTGTTCGGCACCGACCCGGTGCTCGACGAGGACGAGGAGGGCGGCGAGTTCCACCACACCGTCTACGCCCTCGACGGCGGGATGCTCTTCGGCCTGCACACCCACAACGGCCGCGAGGCCAAGGACGCCTTCGACGAGCGCCGCACCGGCCTCGACCACGTCGGGTTCGCCCTGCCGGACTCGGCCTCGCTGGAGCAGTGGGGCAGTCGGCTCGACGAGCTGGGGATCGAGCACGGCGGGGTGAAGAAGGCCAGCTACGGCTCGGGCATCTCGTTCCGCGACCCCGACGGCATCGCGCTCGAGTTCTTCATCGCGCCCGGCACCTGAGCCGGACCCCGTTCCGACCGAGGGGCACCTTCGCTCGATCTACTCGAGCGAGGGTGCCCTTCGCTCATCCCGGGCTCGGCCGCGACGTTCGAGCGAGGGGCGCCCTTGGGCGATCTAGTCGACCGAAGGTGCCCTTCGCTCGACATCACCGCTCCGTCCTGATGAGGCGACGCACAGTCCTAGAAAGTGACTCGGCGGTCGATCCGGGGTACCGTCCGCCCCATGGCTCCACGGCGCGACTACTTCGACGGCTGCGCGGCGGCCCACGCGCTCGACCTCGTGGGCGAGCGGTGGGCGCTGCTCGTGGTGCGGGAGCTCCTGCTCGGGCCGAAGCGGTTCACCGACCTGCGCACCGGGCTGCCCCACGCGAGCCCGAACGTGCTGTCCCAACGGCTGCGCGAGCTCGAGGACGCCGGCGTGCTGCGGCGTCGGCGGCTGCCCCCGCCCGCGGCGTCCGCGGTCTACGAGCTCACCGAGTGGGGGCTCGAGCTCGAGCCCGTGCTGCAGACCCTCGGTCGCTGGGCCTCGCGCTCGCTCCCGGAGGCCGAGCACATCGGCGTCGACTCGCTCGTCCTCTCGATGCGCACGATGTTCTCGCCGCAGAAGGCCGACGGCGTCGAGGACGTGGTGGCCTTCGTGCTGGCCGATCAGCCGTTCGTCGCCCGCATCCACGACGGCTCGTTCACCATGGAGCGCGGGGAGACGACGACGGCCGTCGCGACGGTGACCGCCCAGGCCCCGGAGTCGTGGGCCGCGGTGCTCTACACCGGCCACCCGCTCGACGCCGCGATCACCGACGGCGTGCTCACGGTGTCCGGCGACCGCGCGGCCGTGGAGCGGCTGCTCGACCTGTTCCCGATGCCCGAGCCGCTCCACGCCGCGGACGCCGTCAGCGCCTGAGCCACCCGGAGGACCCGGCCGCGACGTGCCACGATCAGCCCATGAGCAGCGCTGCCCCCACCGACCCGCCCGTCCTCGTCCAGCGTGACGACGCCGAGGCCGTGACGACCGTGCGCCTCAACCGGCCCGACTCGCGCAACGCCCTGACCCGGGAGCTCAAGGTCGCGCTGCGCGATGTCCTCGCCGACGTGGCGACCGACGACTCGGTCCGGGCGGTCGTCCTCGCCTCCAGCGGGCCGGCGTTCTGCGTGGGCCAGGACCTCCGGGAGCACGCCGAGGACCTGCGGGCCGGCGGGAGCAGCTCCGCGCTGTCGACCGTGACCGAGCACTACAACCCGATCGCGACCTCGCTCGCCACGATGCCCAAGCCGGTCGTCGCCGCGATCACGGGTACCGCCGTGGGCGCCGGGCTGGGCTTCGTCCTGGCCTGCGACCTGCGGGTGGCCGCCGCGGGGACGAAGTTCGCGACGGCGTTCTCGGGCATCGGCTTCACCGGCGACTCCGGCCTCTCGGCCACCCTCGCGCACTGCGTGGGCTCGTCCCGCGCGACCGAGCTGCTGATGCTGGGGGACACCTTCACCGCCGAGCAGGCGCACGACTGGGGCGTCGTCCGCGAGGTGGCCGCCGACGCCGAGGCGACCGAGGCGACCGCGCTCGCGCTGGCCCGGCGCCTCGCCGCGGGGCCCACGCTGGCCTACGCCGAGATCAAGCAGGCCGTCGCCCTCGGTACCGTCTCACCGCTCTCCACCGTCCTCGAGCACGAGGGGCAGGCCCAGGTCCGGCTCGGCGCCACCCAGGACCACCACGACGCCGTCGAGGCCTTCCTGGCCAAGCAGAAGCCGACCTTCCACGGGCGTTGAGACGATGAGCAGCTGGTCGGCGAGCGGCAGGTGAGCGGTGTGGTGTGCCCGTCGCGGCTGCCGCTGGCCCCCGGTCAGGCGAGCGAGTCGCGGAGGTCCCGCTTGAGGACCTTCCCGACGGCGTTGCGGGGGAGCGGTTCGGTGGTGGTCGTGATGCGGGTCGGGGCGGCGAAGGCGGCGATCCGGGTCGCGACCCGCTCGCGCAGCGCCGCCCCGTCGGGCACCGCGCCGGGGGCGTGCACGACGACGGCCGCGACCTCCTCCCCGAGCGTGGGGTGCGGGACACCCACGACCGCGGCGTCGAGCACCCCGTCGACCTCGAGCAGTTCGGCCTCGACCGCCGCGCAGTAGACGTTCTCGCCGCCGCGGATGACGACGTCCTTGAGCCGGTCGACCACGCGAATCACCCCGTCGTCGACGCGGCCGAGGTCACCGGTGCGGAACCAGCCGTCGACGAAGGCCGCGGCGGTCGCCTCCGGGGCGTCCCAGTACCCGCGCACCACGTTCGGACCCCGGAACCACAGCTCGCCGACCTCGCCGTCGGCGACGTCGGCCAGGGTGCCGGGATCCACGACCCGGACGTCGGCGCTCGGGACCGGACGCCCGACGGCGTCGGGGGCGGCGAGGTAGTCCGCGCCGGCGTTGAAGGCGATGCCGGCCGTGGTCTCGGTGAGCCCGTAGCCGTTCGAGGGCGCGCCGACGGGGGCCACGCGGCGGACCAGCTCCGGCGGGATCGGGGCCCCGCCCATCCCGACCCCGACGAACGAGGACAGATCGGCGCCGGGGACCTCCGCCGCGCGCCGGACCAGGTCCCGGGCGACCGTCGGCACCCCCGCGAGTGAGGTCAGGCGCTCCGCGGCGATCACGCGGAGGGCCTCGTCGGCGTCCCAGCGGTAGAGGGTCGCGATGGTCGAGCCGCTCGCGGTCGCGCTGACCATCCCGCAGAGCCCCGCGACGTGGAAGATCGGGAAGGCGAGCAGCACGCCGGGCGCGGCCGGGGGCGCGACGCCGGTGAGCCGCGCACCCAGCGCGGCCGTCAGCCGGCGGTTGTGGACGTCGGTGCAGAGGTTGCGGTGGGTCCCGACGGCGCCCTTGGGTCGGCCGGTGGTGCCCGAGGTGTAGAGGATGAAGGCGTCGTCCTCGGGGTCGAGCGCGACGTCGGGGAGGGCGTCGTCGGTCACCTCGCCCAGGAAGTCCCCGAAGGGCAGGCACCCCTCGGCGGCGCCGCGCACGACGACGACGGGGACGTCGTCGGGGGTCAAGCCGCGCAGCACCGTGGCCCGCTCGCCGTCGGCGACGACGAGGCGCGGGGCCGCGTCGGCCACCGCGTGCGCGAGCTCGGCCGACTGCCACCAGGCGTTGAGCGGCACGACGACGAGGCCGGAGACCCAGGCCGCCCAGCACAGCGGCTCCCATTCGGGGTAGTTGCGCAGGCAGACCGCCACCCGGTCGCCGCGGCGCAGACCCGCCGCGGCGTAGCGGCGCGCGAGGGCGGCCACGCGGCGCCGGTGCTCGGCGTAGGAGACCCGCTCGCCCGCGTAGACGGTGTAGGTCCGGTCGCCGTGCGCCGCGGTCGAGTCGTGCACGTCCCGCATCACCTGCGGGGAGGTCAGGTGCACGCGCAACGGCACCCCGCGCACCACCGCCTCGCCGAGTTCGGAGGGACCACCCGGGGCGGTGAGCTCCGCGAGCACCTCGCTGCGGGTGGGTCCCGCCTCGACGCCGGCCATGGTTCCAGTCTCGCTCCCCCCCGCCGGTTCCGCCGGGCTACCGGGTGACGGGACCCGACGAGGCGTGATCCGAGCACCTTCGGGTCCATCGATCGTCGAACACGCGGAGCCTCGGTGTCTCAGCGCCGACACGGCCCCGTCACGCGCGACACGCCGCCACTCGATCGGGTGACAGGGCGTCGTGACCAGATCGTGACCTTGTCGAGATTCATGGGAAGTCCTCAGGAAAGCCCGGCGTGTCGGGTAGGTCGTCACCGAGCGTCGTGTTGCTCCGGTTTGTCCGACTAGCCGTATTCATACGCGTTCTCGGGCGAAAGGCCAGGTCAGGCTGCCCGACCCCGGGGGCGTGAGCTGTCGATCACGGTGTGCACACTCCTCGCCGTCGCACCGAAACGAATCCGGTCCGTGAGCGTTGAGGATCGGAAGGCGTCGAATCACCGACCGCGAAAGGGCATTCCATGGGTCGTCACCACGCGAGCGCTCGTCCCCGGATCGTGGGACGTGGCCTGCGACTGGGAGTGGGCAGCGCCGGCGTCGTCGGCGCCGGGCTCCTCCAGCTCGCCGTGCCGGCGCTCGCCGCGCCCGCGGCCCCGGCTCCGGCCGCGGCTCCCGCGCCGGCCGCCGCTCCCGCACCCGCCACCAAGAGCGCCACCCCCTGCGCGATCACCGCGAAGGCCTGCGTCGACATCTCGCAGAAGAAGGCGTGGCTCACCGACGGCAAGGGCCACGTCCTCGACGGTCCCGTCACCGTGACCACCGGCGCCAAGGGGTACGAGACCCCGACCGGCACCTTCACGGTCATGTGGAAGGACAAGAACCACAAGAGCGACGAGTACAACCACGCGCCGATGAACAACTCCGTGTTCTTCGCGCCCGGCGACGCCTTCCACGAGGGCAGCCTGCAGCGCGACTCGGCCGGCTGCGTGCACCTCTCGCACGACGACTCGGAGAAGTTCTTCGACAACCTGCAGGTCTACGACCAGGTCCAGATCATCCCCTGATCGCCGGGCCTGACAGGCTGACGGCATGGCCGGGAACCCCGACGAGCGCGACGAGCGCATCGCGTTGCTGCTCGACTACGAGAACCTCGCGATCGGGGCCCGGGAGGGTCTCGGGGTGAGCCCGTTCGACCTCACCCCAGTGGCCGACGCCCTCGCGGTGCGGGGACGGGTGGTCGCCCGGCGCGCCTACGCCGACTGGTCCTCCTTCGACGAGGACCGCCGGCTGCTCGCCCGGGCGCAGGTCGAGCTGATCGACATCCCGCAGCGCCTCGGGGGCTCCCGCAAGAACGCCGCGGACATCAAGATGGCCGTCGACGCCATCGAGATCGCCTACGAGCGGTCCTGGGTGACGACCTTCGCGATCGGCACCGGCGACTCGGACTTCACACCGCTGGTGCACAAGCTTCGCGAGCTCGACAAGCGGGTGATCGGCATCGGGGTCGCGTCCTCGACGTCGCGGCTGCTCCCGCCCGCCTGCGACGAGTTCCTCTACTACGACCGCCTCCTCGAGGCCGCCGCGCCGCCGCCCGAGCCCGCCCCGGAGTCGGGTGCTCCGGCCGCCGTCGCCGGCTCCGACGCGGAGACCGCCGCCACCACCCCCGACGACGACGAGGCCGTGGGCCGGTTGGTGACCCGCACGCTCTCCGGGCTCGCCCGGCAGGGCGACGGGGCGGTGCTCGCCTCCCGCCTCAAGCGGGCCATCCTGCGCCAGGACCCGACCTTCGACGAGGCCGAGCACGGGTTCCGCGGGTTCGGTGAGCTGCTGCGCCACCTGCAGGACCAGCGGATCGTCGAGCTCTCCACCGGGTTGGCGGCCGGCGACCCGGAGGTGTCGTTCCCGGAGAACGAACCGGCCGAGGACGACGCGTTCCGGCTGCTCGCCCAGACGGTGGGCGACCTCGCTCGCGGCGGTTCGGTGCCGCTCTCGGGGCTCAAGGACCAGGTCCGCAAGCGGCGGCCGGGCTTCTCCGAGAAGACCTACGGCTTCGCGTCCTTCCTCAGCTTCGCCAAGGCCGCCCGGGCCCGCGGGGTGGTCCGCATGGCGTGGGACGAGTCGGCCGGCGACTGGCGCCTGCAGCCCGCCTGAGCCGCGGGTCCACACGTCACCGCCGGTAGCGCAACGTCAGGCACCGCCGCGGGTGGCCATCGGCTCGGCGCCGTCGGGTGATCCGCGGCGAGGACGTGCTCGGTCGGTCGGGGTCCGCTAGGCAGATGATCATGTCGACGGCACCACCGGGCGCCGTCGGGCGCCACACCGAGCATGATGGGGGAGGGATCGGGTGGCGCGCAGCGAGGAGGACACGATGGCCGACGGGGCGACCGAGCAGGAGCGCCGCACGGGCGATGCGGACGTGGTCGACGTCGGGGCCCGGCACCGCTACGAGATCCGGGTGGACGGCGAGACCGCGGGCTTCGCCGAGTACCACCGGCGCGGCACCTCGACGATCTCGTTCACCCACACCGTCGTCGACGACGCCCACGCCGGCCAGGGACTCGCCGGCCGCCTCGCCCGCGCGGCTCTCGACGACGCCCGCGCCCAGGGGCTCGCCGTCCTGCCGTACTGCCCCTTCGTCCGGGGCTGGATCGCCAAGCACCCCGACTACGTGGATCTCGTGCCCGAGGACCGCCGCGCCGAGTTCGAGCTCTGAGCACACCGGAGCTCGACGACGATCCGAACTTCGTGAGCGTGTCGCGTCGTTTCTTGCGCGTGTCGCTCCCGACGTCGTGATCATGGGCCGCAGGCGCCGTCGCCTCCCGGAACCACCTGCTCGACACGGCCGTGCTGGCCTGCTGACGCGGACCACACGCCCGGGGTAGTTTCTCGTGCTCACGACATGGGCGTCGGACGAGGCGGGAGGCCGGGACCGTGGCGACCGATGCGGATGCACCGTCGACCGGGGGCGCGAGCGCTGTCCTCGAGACCCTGCCGCTCTCCCGGTGGCACAAGGTGATCGTCGTCCTCGTCGGGATCGGGTCGTTCTTCGACCTCTACGAGGTGTTCCTGGGCGGGGTGCTCGCCCCGATCCTCGCGAAGGAGTTCGCGCTCGGGTCGGCCGGCAAGGCGGCCGTCGTCGCGAGCGGCTTCCTGGGGATGTTCGTCGGCGCCAACGTCCTCTCGGTGATGGCCGACCGGATGGGCCGTCGTCGGGTGTTCCTGTTCAACCTGCTGACCTATTCCTTGTTCAGCCTGCTCGCGGCGTTCTCCCCGAACATCGAGGTGTTCCTGGTCCTGCGCTTCCTCGCCGGGATCGGGCTGGGCTCCGAGCTGGTGCTCGTCGACACCTACCTCGCCGAGTTCCTGCCCGCGCGGGTCCGCGGCCGCTACATCGCCTGGGCCTACACGGTCGGCTTCCTCGGCGTCCCGGTCGCCGCGCTGCTCGGCGGCAAGCTCGTCGCCGCCGAGCAGATCGCCGGTATCGACGGCTGGCGGTGGCTGCTCGTCGCCGGGGCCCTGGGCGCCGTCTTCGTCCTCTGGATGCGCCGGGTGCTGCCGGAGTCCCCGCGGTGGCTGGAGACGCACGGGCGGGCCGACGAGGCGGAACGGGTCGTCCGGGACATCGCGGCCCGGGCCGGTGCACCGGAGGCCGCCGACGCGATCCCGGAGCGCGCGGTCGGACCCCCGCCCGGCGCCGGTCCGGAGGCACGGTCCACGAGCGAGGTGCTCCGGACCGCCTTCACCGGCGTGTACCGGAGGCGGACGGTCATGCTGTTCGTCTTCCAGATCCTGCAGACGGTCGCCTACTACGGCTTCGGCACGCTCGCGCCGCTGGTCCTGGTGGCCAAGGGCTTCGACATCACCGACTCGCTGGGCTACGCCGCCCTGAGCTTCGCCGGCTACCCGATCGGCTCGCTCATCTCGGTGCCCCTGGTGGAGCGGTTCGAGCGGAAGTACCTGATCATCGCGTCGGCCTTGCTGATCGCGGTGTTCGGGATCGTCTTCGCGGCCGCCGCCTCGCCGTGGCTCATCGTCGTCGCGGGCTTCCTGCTGACGTCGGCGAGCAACGTCTTCTCGAACTCGTTCCACATCTACCAGGCGGAGATCTTCCCGACGGCGATCCGCTCGACGGCGAGCGGTGTCGCCTACTCGCTCTCGCGGGCCACGTCGGTCGTGCTGCCCTTCATCGCGGTGCCGCTGCTGGCGAGCGCCGGCCCGGTCTGGGTGTTCGGCGGCTCGGCGGTGCTGATCATCGTGCTCTGCCTCGACGTCGGGCTGCTCGGTCCGCTCACGACCGGGCGGGCGCTGGAGGAGGTCGACTGAGCCCCGACGCGGAGTCCGCGCTCCCGGCGTGGCGCCGCCCGACCCCGGACGAGCGCCGCACCCCGGTCGCCGTTGCGATCCTCGGCGCGGCCGCCCTGCAGCTCTCGCTGCCCGACTCGGTGGTCCTCGGCTCGCGGTGGCTCATGCCGGTCCTCGAGGTCGTGCTGCTGGCCGTGCTCGTCGTCGCCAACCCGGGCCGCTTCGAGCGCGAGCCCGCGTGGCGTCGCACGACGAGCCTGGTGCTGACCGCGCTGGTCAGCGTCGCCAACGGCGCGGCGGTCGTCCGCCTGATCGCCCACCTGCTGGCGGGCGCGGGCGCCGACGACGCGGCCGTCCTGCTCTCGACCGGCGCCGCGATCTGGACGACCAACGTCATCGGCTTCGCCCTCTGGTACTGGCAGTTCGACCGCGGCGGACCGGCCGCCCGGGCCCGCGGCGACCGCGACGTCCCGGACTTCCTCTTCCCGCAGATGCAGGCGAAGGACATCGACCCGGAGTGGGAGCCGACGTTCGTCGACTACCTCTACGTCTCGTTCACCAACGCCACCGCGTTCAGCCCGACCGACACCATGCCGCTCTCGCGCTGGACGAAGCTGACGATGCTCGTGCAGTCCGCGGTCTCGCTCGCGACCGTCGCCCTCGTGGTCGCGCGGGCCGTCAACGTGCTGCGCTGACGTGAACGGTCGTCGTCCAGGTGACCACATCCGTTCACATGGCCCCCGGGCTCTCAGTTCACGCAGGGCACCGTCGGGGCGGCCGTCCCGGCGTCCGAGGCCGGCACCGCGGGCTTCGGCTTGGCGGCCGGCGCGGCGGGAGCGGCCCCGCTCGAGGAGCCCCCCGAGGCCTGGGAGGACGACCCGGACTTCGACGACGACGAGGTGCTCGCGTCCGACGAGCCGGAGACGGTGTCGGAGATGTACTTCTGGACCGCGGACGGGTCGACCTGCACCGCCTCGCCGTCGTCCCCGGTGTCGTAGTTCGCGTCGACGATCGGGATCGTGTGGAAGCCGATCGACCCGGAGCTGACGCCCTGCAGCTGGGTGGCGAGGCTCAGGACGTCGAGCGAGCGGTCGACGGTGATCGCCTTGTCGACCGCGGCGACGAGCGCGTCGCGCTTGGCCGAGTCGGTGAGGGTGTCCGACGAGAGCACGGTGTGCGCCATGCTCGAGAGGAAGACCTGCTGGCGGCGGGCGCGGTCGAGGTCGCCGCCGGGCAGGCCGTGGCGCTGGCGGACGAACGCGAGGGCCTGGGGACCGGACACGGTCTGCTGGCCCTTCGGGAACTTGGCGCCGGAGAACGAGTCGTTGACCGCCGAGTTCAGGCAGACCGGAACGCCGCCGACGGCCTGGCTGATGTCGGCGAACCCGGCGAGGTTCACGGCGCCGTAGTGCGTGATCGTCAGGCCGGTGAGCGACTCGACGGCGCCGATGGTCGTCTTCGCGCCCGCCGCGCCGGCCTGGACGGTGAGGTCGTTGCCGGACACCCCGTCCTTGGACAGCTCCGGGCGCGCGGCGTTGGAACCGTACGCGTACGCCGAGTTGATCTTGTGCTTGCCGAAGCCGTCGGGGAGGTCGACGTAGGAGTCGCGCGGGATGGAGAACCCGGTCGCCGGCCCGCCGCCGCCGGGGATGTGCAGCACGATGATCGTGTCGGTCGAGTCCCCGCCGGAGTCGCTCGCGCCCGCATGCAGGGCGGCGAGCTGGTCCTTGGGGAGCGGGTTGCCGAAGCTGTCGGTCCGTGAGTCGAGGCCCACGAGCAGGATGTTCTGGTCGGTGCCGAGGACCGACCCGAACGAGGTCCCGATGACGTCGACCCGGCTCAGCCCGGAGTCGATCGACCGCGCGGCCAGCACGACCCCGCCGCTGATGAGCAACAGCAGGACCGAGGCGGCCGCGAGGAGGAGCACCATCACGCGCGTCGTCGCGGCGGCCCGGACGCGCTCGAGGAGGGCGCGGCCCCCCTGACCGCCGCCGGCGGGGGCGCCGCCGTCGGGGCTGCGGCTGGGGGCCTCGTCCGGCTCGAGCGCCGGGGCGACCCGCGTGGGGGTCGGGGAGGGGCGACCGTTGCCGGGTCGACCGGGCGGCGGCGGCGCTGCTCCCGGTGCGGGGGGCGGCGGGACGGGGCGGCCGGCCCCGGGCGGGGGAGCAGCCGGGCGTCCGGGC
>JAICLN010000264.1 GCA_025925615.1 Actinomycetospora sp.
CCGCCGGGTACGTGTCCGGGCCGGCTCCGCGCCGCGAGCCGCGCCCGCGGGCGGCCCTGGCCGGGAGCCCGCGGGTCACCCGCCCGCCCCGCCCGTTCCACGGCGGCTGGGTGGACCTGCCGCCCGCGCTGCCGGGACCGGAGGGTCATGCGTCGGAGGGCGACGGCGTCGTGCCCGACGCGACGGAGACGACCGTGCCGAGCGTGCTCGACGTCGTCGTCGAGCGGCTGCGCGACGCCGGGCCCCCCGCCCACGAGGTGTGGCTGCCGCCCCTGGCGGGCCCGACGCCGCTCGAGTCCCTCCTCCCCCCGCTGCGGGACACCCCCGACCGGGGGTGGAGCGCGCCCGGCTTCCCGGCCAACGGGTCGTTGCGCCTCCCCCTCGGCCTCGTCGACCGGCCCTACGAGCAACGTCGGGACCTGCTCTGGGCCGACCTGGCCGGGGCGGCGGGCCACGTCGTCGTAGCCGGTGGGCCGCAGTCGGGGAAGTCGACGACGCTGCGCGCGCTGGTGACGGCGGCCGCGCTGACGCACACCCCCTCCGAGCTGGGGTTCCAGGTGATCGACCTCGGGGGCGGGACCCTCGGGGGGCTGGCGGCGCTGCCGCACGTGGGCACCGTCGCCGGGCGCGGGGACACCGACCTGGTCCGCCGCGTGGTGGCCGAGGTCGCGGCGGTCCTCGCCGGCCGGGAGCGGTGGTTCCGCGAGCACGGCATCACCTCGGCCGCCGACCTGCGGGCCCGGCGCCGGCGCGGCGAACGCTTCGCCGGCGACGACGGCCCGGGCGACCTCGTCCTCGTCATCGACGGCTGGCACGCCTTCCGTGCCGACCACGAGGCGCTCGAGGCCACGATCATCTCCCTCGCGACGGCGGGCCTGTCCTACGGCGTGCACGTCGCCATCGCCGTCAGCCGGTGGGCCGAGCTGCGCCCGGCGCTCAAGGACCTGCTCGGCACCCGGGTGGAGCTCCGCCTCGGGGACCCCGGGGAGTCGGAGGTCGACCGCCGGGTCGCCGCGACCGTCCCCGCGGGTCGGCCCGGGCGCGGTCTGGCGCCCGACCGCCACCACGTGCTCGTCGCGATCCCCGAGGACGACCCCGCGCCGGCGGTGGCGGCGGCGTGGACCGGTCTGACCGTGCCGCCGGTGCGGCTGCTGCCCGACCGCGTCGAGGTCACTGACCTGCCGGGCCCGGACGAGGGCGAACGGCACCTGCTGCCGATCGGTGTCGACGAGGACCGGCTCGCCCCGGTCCTGCTCGACGTCTCCGCGGACCCGCACCTGGTGGTCTACGCCGACGGCGAGTCCGGCAAGACCTCGCTGCTGCGGCTGCTCGCGCACCAGGTCGTCACCCGCTACACCCCGCAGCAGGCCCGGCTGGTGATCGTCGACTACCGGCGCGGCCTGCTCGGCGCGGTCGACTCGGAGCACCTCATCAGCTACACCTCCTCGGCCGAGGCCCTCACCGCGGCGGTGACCGACCTGGAGGTCTCGCTGCGACGGCGGCTGCCCGGGCCGGACGTCACGCCGGAGCAGCTGCGGGCGCGCTCCTGGTGGACCGGGCCGGACGTCTTTCTGCTCGTCGACGACTACGACCTCGTCGCCGCGCCCTCTCCCAACCCGCTCGCCCCGCTCGTCGACCTGCTCGCCCAGGCCAAGGACGTCGGGCTGCACGTCGTGGTGGCCCGGCGCGCCGGCGGCTCCGCGCGGGCGATGTTCGAGCCGGTGCTCACCCGGCTGCGCGAGCTCGCGACGCCGGGCCTGGTCGGGAACGGCAGCCGGGACGAGGGCCCGCTGGTCGGCGCGGCCCGCCCGGGGCCCCGTCCGCCGGGACGCGCCGTGCTCGTGACGCGCCGCCACGGCGAGACGCTCGTGCAGCTGGCCTGGCGGGACCCCGACACCCCGATCCGGGCGGCCGGGGCCGCCGACGGCGGCGGGTCGCCGTGAGTCCGCCGGGCATCGCGGTCGACCTCGGCGAGTTCGGCGTCGCGGCGGTGGTCGACGACGGTCACGAGGTCACCGAGCTCGACCTCGAGCCCGCCGCGGTCCTCGCCCCCGACGACGGCGAGGCGCTGCTCACCGGGCGCGAGGCCCTGCGCCGGGCCGCCGCCGACCCCTCCCGGCTCGAGCCCAGCCCGCGGCGTCACGTGGACGAGCCGACGCTGCTGCTCGGGACCCGCGTCGTCGGGGTCGGGGAGGCCCTCGGCGCCGTCCTCGCCGCCACCGTCGACCGCGCCGCCCCCGCCCTGCGCGGGGCCCGCCCCGAGCGGCTCGTGCTGACCCACCCGACGTCGTGGGGCACGTCGCGCCGCGAGGTGCTCCGCCGCGCCGGGGCCGGGCTCGCGACGCAGCTGGTGCTCGTCCCCGAGCCGGTCGCGGTCGCCGCGCACGCCGCGTGGATGCGGCCCGCCGGTGCGGCGGACGGCCCGGTCGCGGTGCTCGACGTCGGGACCCGGGCGGCGCGGGCCGCCGTGGTCGGGACCGGGGCCGCCGTGCCGGGGCCCGTCGTCCTGGCCGCGCGGGCGTCGCGGTCGTTCGGCGGCGACGACGCGGACGAGCTGCTGCTGCGCGCGGTCCTCGCGACGCTGCCCGCGGAGGCACCCGGCGCGGCGCGAGTCCGGGAGGTGGTCGCCGGGGCGACGCTGCCCGACCGGCGCCACCGCCAGGTGCTGGTCGAGGACGTGCGGGCCGCGCGCGAGCAGCTCTCGGACGCCGAGCAGGCCGAGATCCCGATGCCGGGCGGGGCGACGTCGGCCTGGTGCTCCCGCGGCGAGCTCGAGGATCTCCTGCGCGACCCGTGCGAGGGCCTGGTCGCGCTGCTCGCGCGCACCCTCGACGAGGCCGGGGTCGAGCCCACGGGGCTCGCGGGCCTGCGGCTCGTCGGCGGCTTCGCCCGCACCCCGCTGCTCGGCACCCTCGTGCACCGCGAGCTCGGGGTGCCCCCGGTCGTGCCGCCGGAGCCGCGGACGGTGGCGGCACGCGGGGCGCTGCTGGTCGCGAGCGGGGCGGTCCCGTCCGGGATGGGTGTTCCCGGCGCCGCGGTCGCCGTTCCCCGCGGTGCGCCCCCGCGCGGCGGACCCCCGTCGGAGCGGGGTCCGGCGGTGTCGGGGCTCCTGCCGGACTGGCCGCGGCCGATCACCCCGCCACCGACCCCGGCCCGGGGTGCGCCCGCGGCGCCGTCCCCGACCGCACCCACCCGCCCGGTCACCGGTGCGACCGGTCCGACGGTCCCCGTGGCCGCCGTCCGTGCGGGGGACGGGCACGGCGCCGGCGCGTTCCCCGCGGTCCCCGACCCGGACGGGCCGACGATGCGCGTCTCCCGGTCGCTCGTGCCCGCTCCTCGGGCGGGTGCCGAGACGCCGGCGGGTCCCGCGGGCCGGTCCCCGCGGCGCCGGACGGCCGTCGTCGCAGCGGTGACCGCGGCGGTCGTGGCCGTCGTGCTCGCCGTCGCCGGTCTGCGGGGCGGGACCGGCGGCCAGGCGACGGCGGCGCCTCCGACCATCGTCTCGGCGTTCGCCCACGCCTACGAGCTCCCCGCCGGCTGGATCCCCGACGGCACCGACGCCGCCGCGCGGCGCAGCCGGATCCGCCCGCTCGACCAGCCGCGCGGCCCCAACCTCATCGCCGTCCAGGAGAGCGCGCTGCCCTCGCCGGACCCGCAGACCGCGCGGGCGCAGCTGCTCGCGGGGTTCGAGGCCGCCCGCACCGGGGGCGGCGGGGTGTCCGACCTCCAGCCGGACACGACGTTCGGCGGCCGGCCGGTGGCGACCTACCGCCAGGTGGCCGCCCCGGGCACGACGGTGCAGTGGGTCGTGGTGTTCACGGGCGCGACGCAGCTCTCCGTCGGGTGCCGTCACGACGGCCCGGGCGCGGACGCGGTCCTCGCCGCCTGCGCCCGGGTGGTGTCGACCCTGCACAGTCCGCCCTGACCCAGGAATCCCCGTGATCAGGGGCACGCCAGGCAGGTTCGGGACGCCTTCGCGATGCGTGGTGTGCCCCTCGTCGAGGAGCGTGGCTCCGGCTGCTGATCAGGGGCACTGGGGGCAGGTCGGCCGCCGGTGCGGAGTGCGTGGTGTGCCCCTCGCGAACCGGGGCCGGAACGCCTCGACCGAGTTCTCCCGAACGGCACCCACGGCGGCGGACGAGGTGTCACTGTCGTCCCGACGGCGCGGACGAGCGCGGCGAGCGACGAGGGGAGCGGCCCGGTGGCCGGACAGTTCGGGACCCAGACCCAGGTCATGGCGTCCGCGGGTCAGCACGTGTTCGAGGTGCGTGACCAGATCAACGCCCAGCTCGCCCAGCTGCGCTCCCAGCTCGGCCCGCTCGAGGGCACGTGGCGGGGCGACGCCTCCGTGGCGTTCCAGCAGCTGATGGCGCGCTGGAACGACGACGCCCGGCGCATCAACGCCGCGCTGCAGTCGATCGGCGAGTCGGTGCAGGCCTCAGGCGTGACCTACCGCGCGGCCGAGGAAGACATCGCGTCGTCGACGTCGCAGATCAGCCAGGCCCTGTCCTGAGCCGATCGACCCCGACGACATCGAGAGAGGACCCGACCCGTGGACGAGATCCGGGTGACGTTCGGCGAGCTGACCGCGGCCCAGCAGAGCGTGACGAGCGCGGCGACCCAGATCCAGGGCCGCCTGGACGACCTGAAGCGTCAGCTCGCGCCGCTCGTGGCCGACTGGACCGGCGCCGCCGCCGAGCAGTACCAGGCCCGCCAGCACGAGATCGACACCGCGATGGCCGACCTCGCGCAGGTGCTGGGCCAGATCGGGGGGCGGCTGGGCCAGGCCGAGCAGCTGTACCGCGCGACCGAGCAGCAGAACGCGATGCGCTACGCCTGAGGCGTCGCCGGGGGTGGGTGCCGGGTGCTCGCCGGGCCCCGCGTAACCTTGAGGGTCGTTGCGCGGCGAATGCCCGCCGCGAGGGGAAGCCGCGTGTGCGTCCCCGCCATACGTACCGCAGACCAGTATGACCGTGACGAGGTAGCTCCGTGCGCACGTTCAGTCCGAAGCCCGGCGACATCGACCGCGCCTGGCACGTCATCGACGCCACCGACGTCGTCCTGGGCCGCCTGGCCAGCCAGACGGCGCAGCTGCTCCGTGGGAAGCACAAGCCCACGTACGCGTCCCACGTCGACACCGGTGACTTCGTCGTGATCGTGAACGCCGAGAAGGTCGCCCTCACCGGCAACAAGCGCGACGACCGCTTCGTCTACCACCACAGCGGCTACCCGGGCGGCCTGCGGGCCCGCTCGGTCGGCGAGGAGCTCGAGCGCTTTCCGAGCCGCCTCGTGGAGAAGGCCGTGAAGGGGATGCTCCCCCACAACCGTCTGGGCCGGGCGATGGCGTCGAAGCTCAAGGTCTACGCCGGCCCCGAGCACCCGCACTCCGCCCAGCAGCCCGTGCCGTACGAGATTCGACAGGTGAGCCAGTGACCACCCCCGACGACCCCATCACCGGCGACTCGAGCGTCGACCCCGAGAACCCGACCTCCTCCGAGGACCTCCCCGGCGAGGCCCCGGCCTCCGGGCAGTCCCTCGCCGAGGCCGCCGACCTCCCCGACGTCGCCGAGCTGGAGGAGTCGGTCGCGACCGACGACGAGGCCGCGGGCGACGACGAGCTGGGCGCCGAGGTGTTCGGCGACGCGCCGGCGCCGGTCTTCGCGACGATCGACCGCCCCATCCAGACGGTCGGCCGCCGCAAGAAGGCCATCGTCCGGGTCCGCCTGATGCCCGGCAGCGGCAAGCTGACGATGAACGGCAAGGCGTTCGAGGAGTACTTCCCGAACAAGGTCCACCAGCAGCTCATCCGTGAGCCGCTCGTGACCACCGAGCGCACCGAGCAGTTCGACATCTTCGCCAACCTCACCGGTGGCGGGACGTCGGGCCAGGCCGGGGCGCTGCGGCTCGCCATCGCGCGTGCCCTCACCGTGGTCGACCCCGAGGACCGTCCGGGCCTCAAGAAGGCCGGCTTCCTCACCCGTGACCCGCGGGCCACGGAGCGCAAGAAGTACGGCCTCAAGA
>JAICLN010000074.1 GCA_025925615.1 Actinomycetospora sp.
CGGCCGGCACCTCCGAGCCCCTCACCCCCGAGGTGCTCGGCGACCAGATCGAGCAGGCCAAGCGGTTGCGGCTGCGCCCCGACTACGACGCCGGCTGGCTGACCTGGGCCTTCACCGAACTGCGCCGCCTAGGCGATCGCGGCCGGCTCACCGCGCGGCTGGTGCGGGGTCCGAGCGGGCGGGTGCTCGGCTGGTTCCTCTACCTGCTGCCGGCCGATGGGGTCGCCGAGGTCGTGCAGGTCGTGGCCACCGGGGATCCGGCGCCGGTGCTCGACCACCTGGTGCGCCACGCCGCCGACGAGGGCGCGGCCGCTGTCCAGGGCCGGCTGGAGCCGGTGACGGCGGGGCTGCTCGGGGCGCCCGGCGTCCTCGTCCGCCGCGGGGCCCGGGCGCTCGTCGCCGCGGACGACCCCGCCCTGCCCGGGCTGCTGGGCTCGACGGCATCGTCGTTCAGCGTCCTGGACGGCGAGTGGCTCGTCGCCCACGGCGCGCGGCAGTGACCCGGCCCGCCGGCGAGTGCCTCGGCCGGCGGCGACTGACCCCGCGCGGAGGGCGGGGACGGCTCTCAGCTCGGGGTCCGCCCGTAGGTGACCGCGTGCATCGGGGTGAGGGCGAGCGAACCCAGGTCGGTGAAGCCGTGGCGGACCAGGAGGTCGTCGTAGGCGGCGCGCGGGAGCAGTTGGTCGTCGATCTGCGCCTCGAAGAACTGGATCCCGCACATGATGCGGCCGGGCGCGGTGCGTAGGGCGGCGTCATTGTCGGGGAAGGGGAAGTCCGAGATCACGAACCACCCGCCGGGTTCGAGCGCAGCTCGGGCGTTCTCGACGACCCGGTCGATGTCACGGCACTCGTGCATCGAGATGTTGTTGATCACGACCGTGGCGGGCTCGTCGAGGACCATGTCCTCGAGCGGGCTGTGCAGCAGCTCCACCCGGTCGCCGACCCCGGCCTCGGCGATCCGGGCAGCGGCCCGGTCGAGGGAGTGCGCGTCACCGTCGACTCCCACCACCGCACAGTTCGGGTAGGTGCGAGCGAGGCGGATCACCCCGACGCCCGTGCCGCAGGCGGTGTCGACGACGCGACACCCGGCGTCGAGGCGCTGCGCGAGACCGGGCACCTGGGCCAGACCGCCCGGGGCGAGGCGGGTGTAGAACGGCGTCCCGGTGCCCGACACGCCGGCGATCCACTCGGGGCTGGTCTCGTCCCACCACATCCGGTCTCCGGTGGCGAGGTTGGCCTCGAAGCGGCCGAACATCTCCGGGGCCTCGAAGACCAGGAAGACGCCGCCGACGTAGGCGGGCGAGTCGGCATCGAGCAGGAGCGTGGCCATGTGCGGCGCGAGCCGGAAGCCGGCGGGTCGGGAGCCGTCGCGGTCGAGCACCCCCGCGGCCAGCGCGGCGCGACACCACACCGACACGTACCAGGGGTCCAGCCCCAGCGTCGCGGCGAGCTCATCGGGGTCGGCGCCCGGCCGATCGGCGAGCGCGCGCAGTAGCCCGGAGCGCAGTCCCAGGGCGACGGTGCGGTGGCCGGTGTATCCGGCGATCTGGCCCAGCAGGATCGGTGCCTGCTCGGACAGGGTCGGGGTCGCGGCGGTGTCGGGGGCGGCGGTCGTGGTCATCGGTTCTCCCTCGGTGGTCGGGGCGCCACGATGCGGCCACGCGACCGATCGTCCCCAGTCCCGAATCTGTAGCGATCCGATACAACATCTGTACTTCTCGCGCGCGTCCAGGTTCCTAAGCTGGCGATGTCAACCGACAGGGGGTGCTCCGGTGCCCAGCAGTTACGGACAGTTCTGTCCGGTCGCCAAGGCCATGGAGCTGCTCGACGAGCGCTGGACGTTGCTCGTCGTGCGCGAGCTGATGATGGGCAGCCGGCACTTCAACGCCCTGCGCCGCGGGGTGCCCCGGATGTCCCCGGCGCTGCTCTCCAAGCGGCTGCACACGCTGATCCGGGCGGGGGTCGTCGAGCGGTACCAGGACGGCAACCGGATGACCTACCAGCTGACGCCGGCAGGGCGGGAGCTCGAACCGATCGTGGAGGCCATCGGCCGGTGGGGGATCCGCTGGGTACCCGAGCTCGGTGACGAGGACCTCGACCCGCACCTGCTCATGTGGGACGTCCACCGCAACATCGACCTCGAGGCCGTGCCCGACGGCCGCACCAGCCTCCGGTTCAGCTTCACCGACGTGGACCCCGCGGCGCGGGACTGGTGGATCGTCATCAGCACCGACGGCGTCGACGTGTGCGACGACGATCCCGGCTTCCCGGTCCGGGTCACGGTGGAGACGACGCTCCGGGCGCTGACGCTCCTGTGGCGTGGCGACGTCCCGTGGGCCGAGGCGCTGCGCTCGGGGGAGATCGTGCTGTACGGCGAGCCGGCCGCGCGTCGCGCGCTGCCGCGGTGGCTCAAGCTCACCTCGCTGGCCTCGACGCCGCGCCCGGCCCTGCTCCCGGCGTGAGGCGGGGCCGCACCGGCGAACGCGACCCGGTTCAGTGGGCCTTCCCCCGGATCGCAGCGCCCGCGACGGCCCGTCAGGACGATGACCTCCGGCGGCGGGACGGGTGGCCCCGGCGGACCGTGACGGCCCTCGTGCCACGATCGGTCCGGTGAGCATGGGGAGCGAACGACGCGAGCTGGCGGTCCTGATCGTCTCGTACCGGCGGGCGGACCTGCTCGAGCGCGCGCTCGCGAGCGTGGACAAGTGGCTGCCCGACGTGCCCGTGCACGTCTGGGACAACGCCTCGGGCGGCTCCGCGCAGGTCCGGGAGCTCGCCGCGAAGCGTCCCGACATCACCTGGACCTTCTCCGACTTCAACATCGGCTACATCGCGGCCATGAACAAGCTCATGGCACAGGTCCCGGACGCCGACGTGCTCCAGCTCAACCCCGACGCCGAGCTGCTCGGCCCGCTCACCCGCGCCCGCGAGGCGATCGCCGAGCCCGGCGTCGCCGCGGTGTCGCCCACGGTGATCGACCCGGACGGCCGCGACGAGCCCTGGGACGTCGCGCACCGCGAGCAGGGCGTCGTCCGGAACCTGGTCAACGGCGCCGGGTACGCCAAGCGGCTGCGCGGGCGGCTGCTGAGCAACCTCTACCCGGAGCCCCCGGAGGAGGTCGACGGCTACCTCACCGGCTGCTGCCTGTTCATCTCCCGCGACGCCTGGAACGCGATGGGCCCGTTCAGCGAGGAGTTCTTCGTCTACGGCGAGGACGCGACGTGGCAGCCGGCCGCCCGCAAGGCGGGGTGGTCGCTGCGCCTCGTCGACGACCCCGAGCCGCAGGTCCGCCACGCCAGCGGCGGCACGGTGGCCGACGACCCCCTCGCATCCAAGCGGGGGGACGACCTGCTGCGGTCCGCGCAGGTGATCGCCCTCGGCCTCGAGCACAACCTCGGGCGGGGGTCGCTCTACGCGGCCGGGGCGACGCTGCTCGAGCGGGTCCAGCGCTCCAAGCGCGGGCCGCGCGACGCCCGGCTGAAGGCCCTGGCGGAGCAGGCGGCGGGACGACCCGCCGTCGTCGTCGTCACCAACGGGCTCAAGCCGGGCGGGGCCGAGCGTCAGCGGGTGGTGCTCGCCAACCGGCTCGTCGAGCGCGGCCATCCGGTGACACTGGTGTGCCTGCAACACCTCGGTCAGTACATCTCCGAGCTGGACCCCCGGGTGCGGATGCTCATGCAGCCGTGGTGGCAGCCGGTCGTCGACGTGGCGGACACCGACGAGGCCATCGTCGTCGGGGGCGCGACGAAGACCGAGATCGGCTTCGCGACGGCGTGGCGGGCGCTCGGGCCGGTCGTCGGGCAGCGGCGGTACTGGCTGCCCGCCGCACACGACCCCGCCGAGCTCGAGCACGCCACGTACTCGGAGTTGCAGGCCCGGGCGCTGCGCCCCGCCGACGGGCTCCTCGTGCTCTCCCGCAAGCACCACGAGGACCTCACCCGCCACCAGCGCCTCGGCGGCACCGTCATGGTCGCGCCCAACGGGCTGACCCCGGGCGAGCCGCTGCCGCCGCGCCCGAGCACGGGGCCGCTGCGCTTCTGCATGCTGACCCGGCTCAAGGAGTACAAGAACACGACGCTGCTCATCCGGGCCCTGGACGCGCTCGCGCGCCCGGACGAGTGGACCCTCGACATCTTCGGAGCCGGCCCGGACCGCGCCGTGCTGGAGGCGCAGACCCCCGCCTACCTCCGCGGACAGGTCCGGTGGCGGGGCGTCTCGCCGGGCCCGGACCACGCCTTCGCCGAGACCGACGTGCTCTGCGTGCCGAGCGGCTTCGAGGCCTTCCCGCTGGTGATGGTCGAGGCGATGACCCGCGGGATGCCGGTGATGGCGTCGGCGAGCGGGTCGGTGGCCGAGATGCTCGACCACGGCGGCGCGGGCGTGGTCGTCGAGCCGGTCACCGTCCCCGCCTGGACCGAGGCCCTGCGCGGCGTCCTCGACGACCGCGGGCAGCTCGCGCGCCTCGGCGCGGCCGGCCGGGAGCGGGCGCTCGCGCGCTACACCGACACGGCGATGGTCGACGCCTATCAGCGGGCATTCGTGCGCGTCCTCGGCCACCCGTTCCCCGGAGCGGAGCAGCGCGCCGATGTGATCTGAGTCGCAGTCGGGCGCTTTGTACCCTCCTGTCCGTTCCCGTCCATCACCCCCGCACGAACCCCGGTCGTGTCCGAACGTCATAGTGGGTGGACGGCGCAGTCGGTCTGGAAGGGCGCAATCGATGATCGTTCTGGGACTCAGCGGGCTCCCGAACTCCCAACGGCGGTCTCACGCGGCTCGTCCGGACGCCGATCCGCTGGACGCCCGGATCGTCCAGGGACTCGACAGCGCCGCCGCGATCCTCGTCGACGGTGTGCTCGTCGCGGCCGCCTCGGAGGAGCGTTTCGACGGTGACAAGGGCACCGGCGCGCTCCCGCGGAACGCGATCACCTACTGCCTCGCCGAGGCGGGGGTGCGGCCCGAGGACGTCGACGTCGTGGCCCACGGCTTCGACTACGACCGCCACCGCCGCGCGTTCGTGCTCTCCCGCGAGTACTTCGACGAGGTCCTGAGCTCGCAGACGGTGCGCGACGCGCTGACCGAGGCCGGCTGGCCGGTCCTGGCCGAGCGGCTGCGGCCCGTCGAGCACCACCGGGCGCACGCGCTGTCCGCCGTGGTGCCCAGCGGGTTCGACCGGGGCCTCGCGGTGGTCTCCGACGGAATGGGCGAGGTCGACTCGCTGACGGTGTACCGGTTCGCGCGGAGCGACGGGGAAGGCGCAGGAGTCGAGCTCGAGAAGCTGCACTCCCAGCCGATCGCCGCGTCGCTCGGGATCCTCTACTCGATCGGCACGCGGTTCCTCGGCTTCCAGTTCAACAACGACGAGTACAAGGTCATGGGCCTCGCGCCCTACGGCGACCCGGAGCGCTTCCGCGAGGTGTTCCGGAAGTTGACCCGGTTCGACGCCGAGCGTGGTTCGATCGTCATCGACTGGCCGACGGGCGCGCTCGCCGATGCCGAGGACGGCTACCCCCACGCACGGGCGCTCTTCGAGGAGCAGACCTTCACCCCGGCCAAGCCCGACGGCTCGATCCAGCGCGACGAGGCCGACTTCGCGGCCGCCATGCAGGAGTGCCTGACCGAGCTGCTGGTGGCCCTCGTCGGGCACTGGCTGGACGAGAGCGGCGAGACCTCGCTGTGCCTCGCCGGCGGCACCTTCCTCAACTGCAAGTCCAACCAGTCGATCGCCGCGCTGCCCGGCGTCGAGGCGATGTTCGTCCAGCCCGCGTCGGGCGACGACGGGACCGCGCCGGGTGCCGCGTGGGCCGCGGCCGCCGAGTCGGGCGGGATCGCCGCCGCGACCAGCGCCTTCGACCCGTACCTCGGCCCGCGCTACTCCCGGGACGACATCCTGGCCGTCCTCGAGTCCCGCCCCGACCTGCGCTGGCGCGAGATCGGCATGGTCGGGGAGTACCTGGCGGCGGCCGCCGAGGACATCGCCGCGGACCGCATCATCGCCGTGTTCCACGGGCGGATGGAGTTCGGCCCGCGGGCGCTGGGGAACCGCTCGATCCTGGCCCGCCCCGACGGTGACGGGATCAAGGACCGCATCAACGGCGCGGTGAAGTTCCGCGAGGCGTTCCGGCCGTGCGCGCCCGCCGTCCACGTCGACGACCGCGACCGGCTCGTCGTCACCCGCGGCTTCGACCCGGACCTCTACATGCTCAGCACCGCGCAGGTGCGCCCCGAGGCCCGGAGCGCGCTGTCGGGGATCGTGCACGAGGACGACTCGGCGCGGATCCAGACGGTGACCCCGGAGCTGAACCCCACGTTCGCGACGCTGCTCGACGAGGTCCGTGCCCGGACCGGCACCGGCTGCGTCGTCAACACCTCGTTCAACGTCAAGGGCCAGCCCCTGATCATGGACCCGGCCACCGCGGTCGACACGTTCTCCCGGATCGCGCTGGACCGGCTCTACATCGAGGGCTTCGTGGTCGAGGGGGACGCAGCGCAGCGGAGCTCGACCCGGTCGGAGGGGACCGCGTCGTGAGCGGCCCCGTGCAGATCTACTCGACCTGCCCGCAGTCCAAGGACGTCCCGTCCGGGGACTACGCGCGGGCGGTCGCCGACGTCGCGCGGTGGAGCGAGGCCGCCGGGTGCACCGGGATGCTGGTGTACACCGACAACGGCATCGCCGACCCGTGGCTGGTGGCTCAGCACGCGATCACTGCGACCGAGCGCCTGGCGCCGCTGGTCGCCGTGCAGCCGGTGTACATGCACCCCTTCACCGCGGCGTCGATGGTCTCGTCGCTGGCCTACCTGCACGGGCGTCCGGTCCACCTGAACATGCTGGCCGGCGGCTTCCGCAACGACCTGCTCGCGCTGGGCGACCCCACCGAGCACGACGACCGCTACGCCCGCACCACCGAGTACACGCAGATCCTCCTGGCGCTGCTGCGCGGGGAGACCGTGACCCGCGAGGGCCGCTGGCACCAGGTGCACAACCTCAAGCTCGCCCCGGCGCTGCCCGCCGAGCTGATGCCCGAGGTGCTGATCTCGGGCTCCTCGCCCGCCGGGCGCGCGGCCGCGGCGGACATCGGCGCCGTGCCGATCCGGTACCCGGAGCCGCTGGGGCAGGAGACGGCGGACGCCCCGGCCGGCGGCGGGGTGCGGGTGGGCATCGTCGCCCGGGAGGACACCGCCGAGGCCTGGAAGGTCGCCGAGGACCGCTTCCCGAGCGACCGCAAGGGTCAGATCGCGCACTCGATGGCGATGAAGGCCTCGGACTCGCAGTGGCACCAGCAGCTCTCGGCGGCGGCGCAGGCGCAGCCGGTGACCGACGACGGCTCGGGGGAGCCGGACCCGTTCTGGCTCGGGCCGTTCCAGAACTACCAGACGTTCTGCCCGTACCTGGTCGGCTCCTACGACCGCGTCGCCGCGGCGATCGCGCACTACCTCGCCCAGGGCACCCGGGTGTTCGTGCTCGACATCCCGCCGTCGCCCGAGGAGCTCGAGCACATCGGCGAGGTGTTCTCGCGGGCCGGGATCCCGCGATGACCCGGCGGCTGCAGGACCTGCTCACGGCCTCGGCCGAGCGGTCGCCCGGCTCGACGGCGCTCCTGCTCGGCGACGAGTCCCTGACCTACGCCGAGCTCGCGGCCGCCACCGACCGGATCGCGCAGGTCCTGGTCGAGCGTGGTGTCCGGCCCGGTGATCGCGTCGGGGTGCTCGCCGCGAAGGCCCCGTGGACGATCGCCGCGCTGATCGGGACGCTGAAGGCCGGCGGGGTGTACGTGCCGGTCGACTCCGCGAGCCCGGCGGCCCGCGTCGCGCGCATCGTGCGGTCGGCCGAGCCGAGGGTGCTGCTGGCCGACGACACCGCGACCGGCCTGATCGACGGGCTCGTCGGCGAGGGCGTCGACGACCTGGTGGTCGGGTCGCTGGCCGAGCCGCTGACCGGCGAGCGCTTCTCGACGGCGTTCTCGCGGGCCGAGCTCGCGGCCGCCGAGGCGACCACACCGCCTATCGGCGTGCTCGGAGCGTCTGTCGAGACTTCCCTGCCCGACCTCGCGCACCTGCTCTTCACCTCCGGCTCCACCGGGGTGCCGAAGGGCGTGATGATCACGCACGACATGGTCACCGCGTTCGTCGACTGGGCGCTGGGCCACTTCGGCACGAAGCCCGGGGACAAGATCTCCGGGCACCCGCCGCTGCACTTCGACCTGTCGACCTTCGACATCTACGCCACGCTCGCGGCGGGCGCGGAGCTGCACCTCGTCCCGGCGTCGCTGGGCCTCGACGCCCGGCGGACCGCGGCGTTCATCCGCGACCACGAGCTCACCCAGTGGTTCTCGGTGCCCTCCGTGCTGACCTACCTCGCGCGGTTCGACGCCGTGGCCCAGGACGACTTCCCGGCGCTGGAGCGGCTGCTCTGGTGCGGCGAGGTCCTGCCGACCCCGGTGCTCGCGCACTGGATGCGCAAGCTCCCGCACGTGCGGTTCACCAACCTCTACGGGCCCACCGAGGCGACCATCGCGTCGTCGTACTACGACGTGCCGTCGGTTCCCGACGACGAGTCGGTGCCGGTGCCGATCGGAGTGCCCTGTGCCGGCGAGACGCTCGTCGTGCTCGACGAGGGGCGGCCCGCGCCGGTCGGCGGCATCGGCGAGCTGTACATCGGCGGGGTCGGGCTCTCCCCGGGCTACTGGCGCGACCAGGAGAAGACCGATGCCGCCTTCGTGACCGGCCCCGACGGCGAGCGCATCTACAAGACCGGCGACCTCGCCCGCGCCGACGACGACGGCGTCGTGCATTTCCTCGGGCGGACCGACTCGCAGATCAAGTCGCGCGGGTACCGGATCGAGCTCGGCGAGATCGAGTCGGCGGTGAACACGGTGGCCGGGGTGCGCGAGTGCGCGGTGGTCGGCGTCGACACCGGCGGGTTCGAGGGCACCACGATCTGCTGCGCGTACTCGGTCGTCGAGGGGGTCGAGCTGCCGATCGCCGAGCTGCGCAAGCAGGTGACCCGGCTCATCCCGCGCTACATGCTGCCCGCGAAGTGGGAAGCCCTCGACGCCCTCCCCAAGAACGTCAACGGCAAGATCGACCGGCCCGTCCTGCGCGACCGGTTCCTCCCCGCAGCGAAGGCAGGCACCTGATGGAGACCGACAGCCGCCGCGCCCTGCGCGCGCAGGTGGCCGACGTGGTGAGCGAGCGCGCCGGGATCGACGTGCCCGACACGTCGGCGGACCTGCTCGAAGCCGGTCTCATCGACTCGCTGGCCCTGGTCACTCTGATCGTCGCGCTCGAGGAGACCTTCGACGTGCAGCTCCCGCTCGACGACTTCGACGTGGACCACTTCCGCTCGGTCGACGCGATGTCGGACTTCCTCGCCGGGGTCGGCGCGCTCCCCGCCGCGAGCTGATCGTCGAGGGCTCCTCCCCGACGGGGTACGGGGGCCGTCGCCGCGGGGTTCGGGGCGGCAGGTCACCTCGTCACACGGCGGAGACGGCCGTGACGTGCGCGTGTCACAGTGCGCCGTCCGTGTCCGCGCTCGGAGGGGCTCGCCGTGATCGATTCGGGCAGTACCGCGTGGGTCCTGGCGAGCACGGCGCTCGTGATGCTGATGACGCCGGGCCTGGCCCTCTTCTACGGCGGCATGGTCCGGACGAAGGCCGTCCTCAACGTGATGATGACGAGCTTCGTCTGCCTCGCCGTCGTGGGCGTCGTCTGGGTGGGCTACGGCTACTCGCTGGCCTTCGGCCCCGATACCCGGGCGGGGCTGATCGGCGGCTTCGGCGACGTCGGGCTGCGCCACCTGGACCACGCCGTCGTCGGGAGCGGGACGACGGCGATCCCGGCCGGCGTCTTCGCGATGTTCGAGCTGATGTTCGCCGTCATCACCGTCGCGCTGCTCGCGGGCGCGGTCGCCGAGCGGACACGATTCTGGCCGTGGACGCTGTTCGTGCTGGTCTGGGTCACGGTCGTCTACCTCCCGGAGGCGCACTGGGTCTTCGCGCTCGACGGGGCGACCGGGCCCGGATCGCTCGGCGGCTGGATCGCGAACCGACTGCACGCCCTCGACTTCGCGGGCGGGACCGCCGTCGAGATCAACTCGGGGGCTTCGGCCCTGGCGCTCGTGCTCGTCGTCGGGAAGCGGCGGGGCTGGCCGCGCGACCCGATCCGGCCGCACAACCTGCCCTCGGTCCTCCTCGGCGCGGGCCTGCTGTGGTTCGGCTGGTTCGGGTTCAACGCGGGCTCGGCGCTCGGGGCCACCGCGGTCGCCGGCACCGCCCTGGTCTCGACGATGACGGCGGGTGCGGCGGCGGTGCTGTCGTGGCTCGTCGTCGAGCAGATCCGCGACGGGAAGCCGACATCGCTGGGCGCCGCGTCCGGAGCTGTCGCGGGCCTCGTCGGGATCACCCCCGCCTGCGCGTACGTCGAGCCACTCGGCGCGCTGGTCATCGGGCTCGCGGCGGGCGCGATCTGCGCCTGCGCGGTGCGCCTGAAGTTCCGCTTCGGGTTCGACGACTCCCTCGACGTCGTCGCGGTCCACGGCATCGGCGGCCTCGTCGGGATGCTCCTGATCGGCCTGCTGGCCTCGGTCGCGACCAACCCCGCCGGTGCGGACGGCCTGCTCTACGGGGGCGGGTTCGGTCAACTGGGGCGGCAGGCGGTGGCCGTGGTCGCGGTCCTGGCGTACTCCTTCGGAATCACGGCGCTCATCGCGTGGGTGATCGCGAGGACGATCGGGCTGCGTGTGGACCCGGAGGTCGAGGCCGAGGGGATCGACGACGGCGAGCACGCCGAGAGCGGGTACGACTTCTCGACCGTGGTCACCGCCTCGAGCGGACACCGGCAGACCGGGGTCGGGTCGAGCACCACCGGCACCCGGCCCGGCGCCTGAGCCGACCGCCGGGCGATGCGGAATCTGCCGATCCCGCCGGATTCTTGATTCGTTCCAGTTTGTCGGCCAGACTCGCGGCCGTGCTGACGACGACCGAGTGCGAGCGCCAGCTCCGCGAGGCCGGTCTCCGCGTGACGCGTCCCCGTCTCGCGGTGCTCTCGGCGGTGCACGACCACCCGCACCTCGACACGGACGCGATCACCGGTCTCGTGCGGGCCGAGCTCGGCGCGGTGTCCCACCAGGCCGTCTACGACGTCCTGCGGGCCCTCACCACGACGGGGCTGCTGCGGCGCATCGAGCCCACGGGCTCCGCAGCGCGGTACGAGGCGCGGGTCGGGGACAACCACCACCACGTCGTGTGCCGGTCCTGTGGGGCGATCGCGGACGTCGACTGCGTCGTCGGGGCCGCGCCGTGCCTGACGTCCTCGGACGACCACGGCTTCGTCGTCGACGAGGCCGAGGTCGTGTTCTGGGGCCACTGTCCCGACTGTTCGACCATCACCACCTCAACCCTCCGGAGGGAACCCTCGTGTCTGAAGGCCACGTCACCCGCGAGACAGAGATGAACACGGAGGACGCGGGCGGCTGCCCGGTCCACGCTGGTCGCCTCGCGCACCCGACCGAGGGTGGCGGCAACGTCGACTGGTGGCCCAACCAGCTCAACCTGCGCATCCTGCGCTCGCACACCGCCGCCTCGAACCCGATGGACCCCGACTTCGACTACGCCGAGGAGTTCGCGACCGTCGACCTCGACGAGCTCGCGGCCGACGTCGACGCGGCTCTCACGACGTCGCAGGACTGGTGGCCCGCGGACTTCGGCCACTACGGCGGCTTCATGGTCCGCATGGCCTGGCACTCGGCCGGCACCTACCGCCTGACCGACGGTCGCGGTGGCGCGGGCATGGGCATGCAGCGCTTCGCGCCGCTGAACAGCTGGCCGGACAACGGCAACCTGGACAAGGCCCGACGGCTGCTCTGGCCCGTCAAGCAGAAGTGGGGCCGCAAGGTCTCCTGGGCGGACCTCATCGTCTTCACCGGCAACCGCGCCCTCGACACCATGGGTCTGCCGACCTTCGGCTTCGCCGGCGGTCGCGCCGACGTCTTCGAGCCCGACAACGAGACCTACTGGGGCCCGGAGAACTACTGGCTCGGCGGCGACCAGCGCTACACCGGCGACCGCCAGCTCGAGAACCCCCTCGGTGCGTCGCAGATGGGGCTGATCTACGTCAATCCGGAGGGCCCGGACGGCAACCCCGACCCGCTGGCCGCCGCGCGCGACATCCGGGAGACCTTCGCCCGGATGGCGATGAACGACGAGGAGACCGTCGCCCTCATCGCCGGGGGTCACACCTTCGGCAAGACCCACGGTGCGGCCGACCCCGAGCAGTACGTCGGCCCCGAGCCCGAGGGCGCCTCCATCGAGGAGGCCGGCCTGGGCTGGAAGCAGTCCTTCGGCAAGGGCAAGGGCCGTGACACCATCACCTCCGGTCTCGAGGTCACCTGGACCTCCACACCGGTCCAGTGGAGCACCGGGTACTTCGACAACCTGTTCGGCTACGAG
>JAICLN010000275.1 GCA_025925615.1 Actinomycetospora sp.
CGAGCACCGCCGCCGGCGCGGCCGGGTCCGCGACGCCCGGGAGCCGCTCGCGGCCGCCGCGGCGACGTTCGCGGGCGCGGGCGTCGTGCCCTGGGCCCACCGGGCCGAGGCGGAGCTGCGCGCGGCGGGTGGCTCCCGGCCGACGGCCACCACCGCCCCCGACCTCGGCGGCCTCACCGACCGCGAGCTGCAGATCTGCCTGGCCGTGGCCGACGGGGCCTCCAACAAGGAGGTCGGCGCCGCGCTCTTCCTGTCCCGCAAGACCGTCGAGTACCACCTCGGCAACGCCTTCCGGAAGCTCGGCGTCACGAGTCGGGCGCAGCTGGCCCGGCTCGTGAGCCACAGCGTCTGAGGTGGCTACACGCCCACTGCGTGGAACCCGCCGTCGGCGTGGACCATCTCGCCGGTGGTGGCCGGCAGCCAGTCCGAGAGCAGCGCGCACGCGGTCTTGGCGACCGGGGTCGGGTCGGCGAGATCCCAGCCCAGCGGCGCGCGATCGGTCCAGGCCTGCTCGAACGACGCGAAGCCCGGGATCGAGTTCGCGGCCATCGTCTTGATCGGACCGGCGGCCACCAGGTTGACGCGGATGCCGTCGGGGCCGAGATCCCGCGCGAGGTAGCGGGTGGTCGACTCGAGGGCGGACTTCGCGACGCCCATCCAGTCGTAGGAGGGCCACGCGACGGTGTTGTCGAAGTCCATTCCGACGATGGACGACCCGCGCGAGAGCAGCGGGCGGCACGCGACCGCGAGCGACTTCAGCGAGTAGGCCGAGACCTCGATCGCGGTCGACACGTCGGACCACTCGGCGCTGAGGAACGCCCCTTCCCCCAGCGCGCCCGCCGGGGCGAAGGCGATCGAGTGGAGCACACCGTCGAGGCCGTCGACGTGCTCGCGCACCTGGTCGGCGAGCCCGTCGAGGTGCTCCTGGTTCTGCACGTCGAGCTCGATCACCGGCGCCTCCTGCGGCAGCCGCTTCGCGACCCGCTTGACCAGCGAGAGCCGGCCGAAGCCGGTCAGCACCACGGTCGCCCCGGCCTCCTGGGCCGCCTTCGCGACGTGGAACGCGATCGACGCGTCGGTGATGATCCCGGTGACCAGGATCCGCTTGCCGTCCAAGAGGCCCAAGGAAAGCTCCCTTTCGAGTCAGTGGCCCATGCCGACGCCGCCGTCGACGGGCAGCACGGCACCGG
The DNA here is from genome assembly GCA_025925615.1 of Actinomycetospora sp. GTDB lineage: Bacteria > Actinomycetota > Actinomycetes > Mycobacteriales > Pseudonocardiaceae > Actinomycetospora. The sequence continues at coordinate 1,191 of JAICLN010000275.1, forward strand.
TGATGTACGCGGCGTCGTCGGAGGCGAGGAACGCGACGGCCTTGGCGATCTCCTCGGGCTTCGCGGTCCGCCCGACCGGGATCGCGCCCAGCATCTCCTCTCGCCGTCTGTCGGTCAGGTCCGCCGTCATGTCCGTGTCGACGTACCCGGGTGCGATGACGTTCGCCGTGACGCCCCGCCCGCCGAGCTCCCGGGCGACGGAGCGGGCGAGCCCGATCAGCCCGGCCTTCGAGGCCGCGTAGTTGACCTGGCCCGGCGCGCCCATGAGGCCGACGACGCTCGAGATGTAGATCAGCCGGCCGAAGCGGGACTTCATCATGCCGCGCGTCGCGCGCTGCGTGACCCGCCAGGCGCCGGTGAGGTTGGCGTCGACGACGCTGGTGAAGGCGTCCTCGGGCATGCGCATCAGGAGCCCGTCCTGGGTCATGCCCGCGTTGGCGACGAGGATCTCCACCGGGCCGTGCTCGCTCTCCACCTGGGTGAATGCGGCGTCGACGGCGGCGGAGTCCGTGACGTCGCACTGCACCCCGTGCAGGCCCTCCGGCGGTTCGCCGCTGCGGTGGGTGACGACGACGGTGTGGCCCGCCTCGGCGAGCTCCCGCGCCACGGCGAGGCCGATGCCCCGATTGCCTCCGGTCACGAGCACGACGCGGCTCACGCATCTCCTCCATCGTCGGGGGCGGGCGGGAGACGAAGCGCTGCGGAGCTCGACCCCGGGTGGACCGCGCGGAACGCTATCGGCTACCCCCCGGTAGCGCCGAGGAGGCGGGCCGGATCACGGGAGACGGGCACCGAGGGCGAACGCCGCACCGAGGCCGATGACGACGAGGACGGTGCCGGCCATGAGCCAGTCCCCGCCGGTGTCGACCTCCTGCGACTCGTAGCCGATCTGCTCGCGCAGCGTGTCGTACGTGGCGCGCAGGTCCTGCTGGCTCGCGGCCTTGGAGAAGTCGCCGCCGGAGCGCCGGGCGATCTCCTGCATGTCGGAGTCGGCCACCGCGACCGGGACCGGTCGGCCCTCGATCTCGATCTCGCCGTAGTCGGTGCCGAACGAGATCGCCGAGATCGGGACGCCCTGCTGCTTGGCCTGGTCGGCCGCGGTGAACGCGCCGCGGGGCGCCTCCAGGTCGGACGGGATCGTCTGCTTGCCGTCCGACAGCAGGATGATCCGCCCCGGCGGAGGCTGCTCCGGGCCCTGAATCTGGGTCGCGACCGACCGGATCGAGGCGAGCGACGCCTGGATCGCCTCGCCGGTGGCCGTGGACTCGGCGAGCTGCAGGGTCGAGATCGCGCGCTTGACGGTGTCGCGGTCGCGCGTCGGCGACACGAGCACGGTCGCGGTGCCGGCGAAGGACACCAGGCCCAGGTTGATCCCCGGCGGCAGCTGGTCGACGAACTCGGTCGCCGCCTGCTCGGCGGTCTGCAACCGGCTCGGGGTGACGTCCGTCGCCCGCATGGAGAGCGACACGTCGATCGCGAGGATGACCGTGGCGCGGTTGCGCGGCACCTGCTCGGTGGCCAGCGGGCCGGCGAGGGCGATGACGAGGCAGGTCAGGGCCACGAGGATCAGCGCGACGGGCGCGTGGCGCAGCCTCCCCGGACGCTTCGGCGCGATCTTCTCCAGCACGCCGAGGTTGGTGAAGCGCATGGTGTTCCGGCGCCGCCGGCGCTCGTTCCACACGTACGCGGCGAGGAGCGCGACGACGACGAGGAGGGCGAGCAGCCACCACGGGTGGGAGAACATCGCGGTCAGCTCCTCCCCGCCGGGGTGCTGGTCAGCACGGGCCGGCCCTGGCCCGACCACCCGCGCTTGCGGGCGACCACGAAGCGGACCACGTCGGCGATCCAGTCGCGGTCGGTCCGCAGCGTCAGGTGCCCGGCGCCCGCACCCCGGAGCGCCGATGCGACGCGGTCGCGGTGGGCGGCGGCCTCGGCGGCGAAGCGCCGGCGCAGCGTCGGGGTGGTCGTCACCTCGCGGGTGTGGCCGGACTCCGGGTCGGCGAGGACGACGGTCCCGACGTCGGGCAGTTCCTCGTCGCGGCGGTCCCCCACCTCGATGGCCAGGACGTCGTGGCGCATCGACAGCCCCCGCAGCGCGCGGTCCCAGTCGACGTCGCCGAGGAAGTCCGAGATCACGACGACGAGCCCCCGACGGCGAGGGGGGTTGCGCAGCGCCTCGAGCGCGCCGACGAGGTCGCCCCGGGTGCCCTCGGGCGCCCGCGGGGTCCCGGCGATGCGGCGCATCAGGGCGTGGGCGTGCACGGTGCCGCCACGCGCGGGGAGGCGCACGAGGGCCTCGCCGGTGGCCACGACGGCGCCCACCCGGTTGCCGCCGCCGCGCGTGAGGTGCACGACGGCCGCGCACGCCGCGACCGCGAGGTCACGCTTCTCGCAGCCGCCGGTGCCGAAGTCCAGGCTCGGCGACAGGTCGACGACGAGCCAGGTCTCCAGCTCGCGGTCGGCGATGGTCTCGCGGATGTGCGGCTCGGAGGTCCGGGCGGTGACCGACCAGTCCATGCGCCGCACGTCGTCCCCGGGCTGGTAGACCCGCGCGTCGCCGGCCTCCGAGCCGGGCCCGGGCACGAGGCCGAGGTGGTTGCCCTGCAGGAGCCCGTCGAGGCGGCGCCGGACGGTCAGCTCCAGCGTGCGCAGGGCCGCGTCGAGGTGCTCGCTGCCCGGCGCCAGGCTCGGTGGATAGGGCTCGGCGCCGCGACCTTCCCGCGGCGGCCGGCCCGGGAGCGGCGCGCCGACCCCCCGGCCGGGCGCGTCGTCGACGCGCGAGGCCTCGCCGGGACGAGCCTCGTCGTCGGGACCCTGGTCGTCGCGGACGGGATCCTCGGCCACCCCGATGCGGCCGAGCAGCCGCGGCCACCACGACATCCGCGCGGGGGCCTCCTCGTCGCTCACGACCCCGCCGCGGCCTGGCGCCCGGGCGCCGGACCGTTGTGCTGCGGGGCCTGCCCCGCGGGCCCGGTCACCGCGACCGGGCGGGCGCTGACCTGCGGCAGCGGCACGGTCTGCAGCAGCCGCGTCACGACGTGGTCGACCGGGACGCCGTCGGCGAGCGCGTCGTAGGACAGCACCAGGCGGTGGCGCAGCACGTCCGGGGCGATGTCGACGACGTCCTGGGGCAGCACGTAGTCGCGGCCCCGCACCAGCGCGAGGGCCCGCGCGGCGGAGATGATGCCCAGCGAGGCGCGCGGCGAGGCGCCGTAGGCCACCCAGCCCCCGACGTCGGCCATGCCGTGCTCCGCGGGCGAGCGGGTCGCCACGACGAGGCGCACGACGTAGTCGACCAGCGCGTGGTGCACGAACACCTGTCCGGCGACCTCCTGCAGCCGGCGCAGTTCCACCGGGTCGAGCACGGTGTGCGGCTCCGGCGGGTGCACGCCCATCCGGTAGACGATCTCGCGCTCCTCGTCGGCCGTCGGGTACTCGACGAGGATCTTGAACAGGAACCGGTCGCGCTGCGCCTCGGGCAGCGGGTAGACGCCCTCGTTCTCGATCGGGTTCTGCGTGGCGAGCACGAGGAACGGGTCGGGCATCGGGTGGCTGACCCCGCCGATCGACACGTGCCGCTCGGCCATCACCTCGAGCATCGCCGACTGCACCTTCGCCGGGGCGCGGTTGATCTCGTCGGCCAGCACGAAGTTCGAGACGACGGGCCCGAGCTCGACGTCGAACGCCTCGCGGCCCTGCCGGTAGATCCGCGTACCCAGGATGTCCGAGGGCACCAGGTCCGGCGTGAACTGGATGCGGGCGAACGATCCGCCGACCACCCGCGCGAACGTCTCCACCGCCAGGGTCTTCGCCACGCCCGGGACGCCCTCGAGCAGCAGGTGCCCGCGGGCGAGCAGCCCGACGAGCATCCGCTCGACCAGGCGGTCCTGCCCGACGATGACCCGCTTGACCTCGAGCACCGTCCGCTCGAGCTGCTCGGCGTCGTGCGCCGGGGTGTCCGGCCCCTGCTGCCGGGCCGCCGTCTGCTCGCTCACCGAGTGCCCTCCGAATTCCGGGTGTCCGTGCTGTCCGGCGTGACGGTACCCACCGGGTCCGACACCCTGTGCGCACCCGAGGCGTGGAGCACCCAGGGAAGGAAGGGCGGCGTGAGACCCCGGTGAGGGCTCACCCCAACAGCCGGGTCACCGTCGGGACGATCTCGTCGTCGAAGCGGACCGGGGCGATCCGCACGACCTTCCCCGACTCCGGGGCCTCGACCATCTTGTCGTCGCCGAGGTAGAGCGCGACGTGGTGCACGCCGTCGCCGTCGGCCCAGAACAGCAGGTCTCCGGGCTTGCGTTGGTCGATCGGGAACTTGGGGCCGGCGTCGATCTGGTAGCCGCTGTAGTGCGGCAGCGAGATGCCGGCGGCGGCGAACGCGTAGACCATGAGCCCCGAACAGTCGAAGCCGACCTTGTCGAAGTCCCCGAACGCGTCGGCCACCCCGCCGTCGTGGATGCCCTGGGTGGGCCCGTCCCCGTTGCCGCCGCCCCAGGC
>JAICLN010000297.1 GCA_025925615.1 Actinomycetospora sp.
CCGTCCGCCCCGAGGTGTCGCGCGAGACGATCGCCGCCGAGATCGCCGACCTCGCGTGGGCCGGCCTGTCCCGGACCGTCAACCAGGCGGCCGCGTCCGCGTAGGTGGCCTCCGGCCAGGTGAGCACTTTCCGGGGTTATAGCACCGGAAAGTGCGCACGAGCACGGAGTGCACCTACCTACTCGCGGGTAACCTGGTCACGACGGCGGTCGTCCGACCGTCGCCCGTCCCTCCCGGGAGGTCGGAGACCGTGACCGCCAGCACCCCGCTCGACCCCGAGTCGGTCACGCCCGCGACCGTCGTCGCCGTCCGCCGCGCCCTCGACGGCCGGTGGGAGAACGTGCGCGAGGAGATCCGCGCCCGCGACGACTTCGCGTCGCTGCGCGTCGAGCCCGGCACCGACGACGAGACCCACCGCGACCGCGTCTGGGCGATGCTCTCCCAGCTCGCCGCCGATGGCCACGCCCTGCTCGGCTTCCCGACCTCGGTCGGCGGCCACGGCGACATCGGCGGCTCCGTCGTCTCCTTCGAGATGCTCGCCTTCGCCGACCTCTCGCTGCAGGTCAAGAGCGGGGTCCAGTGGGGCCTGTTCGGTGGCGCGATCCAGGCCCTGGGCAACGCCGAGCAGCACGCGCGCTACCTGCCGTCGGTGATGGACCTCAGCCTGCCCGGCTGCTTCGGCATGACCGAGACCGGCCACGGCTCGGACGTGCAGTCGGTGCACACCACGGCCACCTACGACCCGCGGACCGACGAGTTCGTCGTCGACACCCCGATGGAGTCGGCGCGCAAGGACTACATCGGCAACGCGGCGCGCGACGGCCGGATGGCCGTGGTGTTCGTGCAGCTGTGGTCCGCGCCGGCCGGCCACGAGCCGGAGCGCCACGGGGTGCACGCGGTGCTCGTCCCGCTGCGCGACGCGGACGGCACGGTGCTGCCCGGCGTCGAGATCACCGACGACGGCCACAAGGAGGGCCTCAACGGCGTCGACAACGGGCGCCTGGCGTTCCGCGGGGTGCGCGTGCCGCGCGAGAACCTGCTGGACCGCTACGGCACCGTCGCCGCCGACGGCACCTACTCGAGCTCGATCGGGAGCGAGAACCGGCGCTTCTTCACGATGCTGGGTGCGTTGGTGCGCGGCCGGGTCAGCGTCTCGGGCTCGGCGGTCGGCGCCGCGATGCTCGCCCTGACGATCGCGATCCGCTACGGCGAGGCCCGGCGCCAGTTCGCCGCGCCCGGCGGCGACGGGGAGATCGTGATCCTCGACTACCTCGCCCACCAGCGGAAGCTGCTGCCGCTGCTGGCCCGGACCTACGCGCTGCGCTTCGCCCAGAACGAGCTCGTCGAGATGCTCCACGAGATCCAGACGACGCGGGAGGCCGGCGGCGACGTCGACGAGCGCCGCCAGCGCGAGCTCGAGTCGCGGGCGGCGGGGATCAAGGCGCTCTCGACGTGGAACGCCACCGAGACCATCCAGGTCTGCCGCGAGGCGTGCGGCGGGCAGGGCTTCCTCTCGGAGAACCGGCTCGCGGACCTGCGCGCCGACACCGACGTGTTCACGACCTTCGAGGGCGACAACACCGTCCTGCTGCAGCTCGTCGCGAAGGGCCTGATCTCCGGCTACGCCGACGACTTCGGCAACCTCGACACGCTCGGCACCATCCGTTTCGTCGCCGACCAGGTGCTCGACACGGTGGCGGAGCGGACCTCGCTGCACGCCCTCGCGGAGCGGCTGCGCGGTGCGGCGGCGGGGGGCGACGACGACGCCGTCCTCGACGCCTCCGCGCAGATCAAGCTGCTCGACGACCGCGAGGAGCACACCCTCGACGCGCTGGTCCGCCGCCTGCGCCCGGCGCGGGGCAAGGGCGTCGGCGCCGACCGCGCCTTCCAGATCTTCAACAACGCCCAGGACCACCTGTTGCGCTCGGCCCGCAGCCACCTCGACGGGCTCGTGCTCGACGCGTTCAACCGGGCCTGTGAGAGCCAGCAGGACCCGGGGGCGAGGACGCTGATGCGCCAGGTCTGCGACCTCTACGCGCTCTCGGTGATCGAGGCCGACAAGGGCTGGTTCCTCGAGCACGGCCGGATCTCGGCGTCCCGCTCGAAGGCCGTGACTGCCGAGGTCAACCGGCTCTGCCAGGCGCTGCGCCCGCACGCACGGGCGCTCATCGACGCGTTCGGCATCCCGGAGCCGTGGATCGGGGCGCCGATCGCGGTCGGCGACGAGCAGCGCCGTCAGGACGAGGCCGCGGCGTACGCGGGTGCGCACCGGGTCTGATCGGGTACGACCCGTGTGAACAGGGGCGGTCCGGGTACAGGGTGGACACGACACCGGCCGGGCCGTCCCCGGTGCTCATGGATGAGGAAGGACCACGACGTGACGAGCGATCCCGCTGGACAGTGGAACAGCAGCGCGTCGGTGATGCCGCCCGCGCCCAAGAACGGGGCGGCCCTGGCCTCGCTCCTGCTGGCGATCCTCGCCCTGATCTTCTGCTGGCTCTCCGCGCTCGGCGTCCTCATCGGCACCGGCGGCGTCATCGGCTTCGGGCTCGTCCCGATCATCGTCGCCCTCATCGCCATCCTGCTCGGGATCGCCGGGATCCGGCGGGCTTCCCGTCAGGGCGCGTCCCGCCGGGGCCTCGCGATCGCGGGCCTCGTCGTCGGGATCATCGCGCTGATCGCGTCGGTCCTCATCACGATCGGCTCGGCGCTGGCGCTGGTGGTGCTCCCGGGCGGTCTCGGGGGGACGCTGCAGCAGGCCGAGCAGTGCGTCCGCCAGCAGGTGGCGTCGGGATCGTCGGTCGGCCAGGCCCGGCAGTTCTGCGCCGACCAGGCCACGCAGCAGGTCCAGAAGCAGGTCGGTGGCGGCGGCTGAGCCGCACCCGCACAGACGACGACGGGCGCCGCACGTGGGAGTGCGGCGGCCTGCAGAGCAGCTGCCGCGCCGAAGGCCGGGCACGGCCCGTCGTCGTGCGTGGGTGTCCGAACCGGGCGATGAGCCGCCTCGCGGCGCGTGGCACACCAGGGCTTCAGCCGAACGATCGTCCCTGGCGGCACTTGTAAATGAGACCCGGGGGCACATGGCGCCCGGTCCGGACGCCCGATACAACCATGCCCCCCACCCCCGTGTTCCAGCGGCTGTGACATTTCTGCGATCCGCTAGCGCGCGGGGACGACCGCGACCCCGTCGCGGACGGGGCGCAGCGGCCGGTCCGAGGGGACGTTGACGACGGCGAGCGCCCCGCCCGCAGGACGGCGGACCATCTGGGTGGAGCCGCCGCCGTCGAGCGCCACGGCCTGCGGGTAACCGAGGTCGACGACGAGGCGCCCGAGCTGGGCGAGCGTCGCCCCCACGCTCGCCTGCGCGCGCCCGTCGACGGCGATCAGCGCGAGGGTCCGGCCGTCGGCGGATAGCCCCACCGCGGTCCGCGGGGCCCGCTCGGTGTCCTGCAGACCCGCCCATGGCGCCCCGCCCCGGACGAGGGCCAGCGCGCCGAGGGCCGCGCGCAGCGGGGGCGACCCGAGCGCGCGCAGCTCCCAGTGCGGCACCGCGCGGTCCCCGACCCGCAGCCGGCGCAGGGCCGCCGCGCCGGCGTCGCGCCCGACGAGCGCCACCGCCCCGGACGGCACCGCCTGCGTACCGACCGCCCCCGTCGCGGTCACCCGCCCGTCGCGGACCAGGACCTCGACGGCGTCCGGGCTGCACGGCGCGTGCGCGTCGGTGTCCGACCCGCAGACGGTGCGCGTGCGCGAGAGACCACCCCAGGCCGGGGTGAAGACCGCGACGCCGCCGACGGGCACCACGTAGGTGTTCAGTCCCGTCAGCGGGATCGGGGCGGCGGCGGTGGCGACGGTGCCCGCGAAGCGCACGGTGTCGATCCGCGCGGCGCCCGACCCGTCGATCCCGAGCACGGTGTCCGGGTCGGAGCCGGGCGGTCCGGGAGGAGCCGGGCGGCGGCCGGGCACGACGGCGGAGGTGATCGGGATGCCGCCGGCGAGCTCCACCCCGACGGGCGCCCCGGTGCCGCCCTCGTCGAAGAAGTCGCCGTTGACCCCGGCGATGGCGACGGCCCGCGACGCGAGGTCCGGCACCGGCGCGGTCGCGGTGACGACGGGGGAGCGGAGCAGGGCGATCGCCACGGACCGGTTCGCGAGGTCGACCCGCACGACGTGCCCGCGCACCCGCCCGGCCGCGGCGGTCGTCGTGAAGTCGCGGTACTGGGTGCCCGGCACGTCGTCGGTGCGCGGGCCCAGGACCTGGTCGAGCACCCGGCCCGGCGGCTCCGCGGGCTGAGACGTCGGGGGTGGGGGCGACGGCGCCGGCGGTCCCGCGAAGGCGCCCGGCGCGATCGCCAGCGCCGTCGCCAGTGCCGCGACCCCGCCCGCGAGCGGACGCACCGCCCCGATCCCCGCCATCGCCGTCCCCGCTCGCCGCCACCGACGCGGGCACGGTTCCCGATCAGGCGGCGAGGGGATGCGGGCCGCGCTCGGGCCGGGGAGAGTTCCCCTCGACGAGTGACGTGGGCGACCTCACCAGGTAAAGGGAACCAAAAGTTCTCGCCGTTCGTCGTCAGGGGGAGCACGAGCGGGCCCCGCGGGACCACGCGGGGACGGGTGCGCGGAGGGAGAACCTGGTGACGGTCCCGTTCTGGATCTGGGCGGCGACGGTGGGCGGGATCGCCCTGCTGGTCGCCGTCGACATCTGGCACGCGCGGTCGCCGCACGAGGTGAGCTTCCGCGAGGCGACGCTGTGGTCGGTGATCTACGTCGTCGTCGCGCTGGCGTTCGGCGCCGGCGTGTGGGTCTTCATGGGTTCGCAGTCCGGCGTCGAGTACTTCTCGGGCTGGCTGGTCGAGAAGAGCCTCTCGGTCGACAACCTGTTCATCTTCGCGGTGATCCTCGGCCAGTTCGCCGTGCCGAAGCGCCACCAGCAGAAGGTGCTGCTCTGGGGCGTCATCGGCGCCCTGGTGTTGCGCGCGATCTTCATCCTCATCGGCGCCGCGGTGATCTCGGCGTTCGCCTTCGTCTTCGTGGTCTTCGGGCTGTTCCTGCTCTACACCGCCTACGGCCTGTTGCGCTCCCACGGCAGCGAGCCGAAGGACATGAGCGACAACGTCGCGGTGCGCCTCACCCGCCGCCTCGTCACCGTCCACGAGGAGGACACCGCCG
>JAICLN010000129.1 GCA_025925615.1 Actinomycetospora sp.
GACGAGCACCACGACGAGGCTGCAGGCGGCCCTGCCCCGGAGCGCGATCGTCGGGCTCCCCGGGCAGGGCCACGACGCCGTCGACGCCGCGCCGGAGCCGGTGGTCTCCCGGCTCGAGCGGTTCTTCGACGCGGACTGATCGCAGCGCGGTCGGACGGGTCAGGCCTGCTCGAGCGGCCGCCGGAGAGCCGGTAGGTCCCGCCGGAGTAGGGCAGCTCGACGTCGTACAGGGCGACGTCGGTGATCTTCACGGATCTCCGGGCGGGACCAGCACGAGCTTGCCGGTGTGCGCCTTGGTGAGGAACTCCTGCTGGGCCCGGGCGATCTGGTCGAGGGGGTAGGTGCGGGCCACGAGCGGGCGGACCTCTCCCCGCTCGACGTACCCGACGAGGTCGGAGAAGACGGCGTCGTCCTGGAAGGTGGCGCCGTGCAGGGTGAGGTCGCGCAGGTAGAGCGTGCGCAGGTCGATCTCGGCGAGGGGCCCGCCGATGGCGCCGGAGGTCACGTAGCGCCCGCCGGGTCGCAGGACCTCGAGCAGCGGCCCGAACTGCGGGCCCCCCACGAGGTCGACGACGACGTCGACGGCGCCGCGCCCGAGTGCCGCGACGAGGTCGGCGTCGCGGTCGACGGTCTCCGCGGCGCCCTGGGCCGTGACGGCGTCCGCCTTGACCGCCGAGCACACGGCGGTGACGGTGGCGCCCCGGCGCCGGGCCAGCTGCACCGCGGCGAGCCCGACGCCGCCCGAGGCCCCCGTCACCAGGACCCGCTCCGCGGCGACGCCGGCTCGGTGCAGCATGTTCTCCGCGGTCGAGTAGGCGCACGGGATCGCTGCGAGCTCCTCGTCCGACCAGTCGCTGCGGACCGCGAAGGTGTCGTCGGCGGGGACGGCGACGAACTGGGCGAAGCCGCCGTCGCACTCGCTGCCCAGGGTCCAGCACTCGAGCGGCCGGTGGTCCACGGGCGCCCGCAGCATGGTGCGCACCAGGACCCGCTCACCGACCCGTCCCGGCGCCACGCCCTCGCCGACCTCGGCGACGTGCCCGCACACGTCGGCGCCCTGGATGCGCGGGAACTCCAGCGCCTTCCCCGACCAGGTCGCGTCGACCTCGTCCACCTCGGCGAATCCCGTCGCCCCGCCGGTCCCGGTGTCGGACCCGACGGCCTTGGAGTACCACCCGGTCCGCGTGTTGACGTCGGTGTTGTTGATTCCGGCCGCGGCGATCCGGATCAGCACCTCGCCCGGCCCGGCGCGGGGGACCGGGACATCGGTGCGGTACTCCAGCCGGTCCAGGCCGCCGTGACCGGTCAGGAGGACGGCGGCCATCGTCGGGGGCACCACGACTCAGGCCCCGTACACGGCGAGGCGGGTCAGCCGGTCGGGGTCGGGGCACACGCCGAGCCCCGGGCCCTGCGGGACCGCGATGTGCCCGTCCTCGACGACCACCGGGTGGTCGGGGTCGTGGTGGCCCTCGATCCACTCCTGCGCGATCCAGGTGCCCTCGAGCAGGCGGGGGTCCACGGTCGCGGCCAGGTGGACGCACGCGGCGGCGATGACGTCGCCGCCCCACGCGTCGTCGACGGTGTGGGGCAGGGAGCGCAGCGCGCAGAGGTCGCGCGCGACCGCGGTCTGCGACGGGCCCCCGAGCCGGGTGACCTTGAAGGAGAAGCCGTCGGCGGTCCCGCCGGCGATCGCCCGCAGGACGGTGCCGACGTCCTCGGTGTTCTCGTCGAGGAACACCGGGTGGTACAGGCGCCCGCGCAGCGACTCCATCTCCTCGACGGTGTTGCACGGTTGCTCGAGGGAGAAGGGGATCGCGGCGGTGAGCCGGTCGAACTGGAGGGCGTGCGCCGCGGTCATGGCGCGGTTCGCGTCCACCGCGAGCCGGGCCCGGTGACCGACGGCGTCCCAGACCGCGGTGACGGTCGCGACGTCGCGGCCCAGGTCGCGACCGCCGATCTTGACCTGCACGCGCCGATAGCCGCCGGCGACCTTCGTCGCCGCGGCCCGGGCGCTCTCCTCGGGGTCCCCGACGGTCACCGAGTAGTAGGACGGGACCCGGTCGACGAGGGCGCCGCCCAACAGGGTCGAGACGGGGACACCGAGGTGTTGACCGAGCAGGTCGAGCACCGCGGTGTCGATGGCGGCCTTGGCGTAGCCGTGCCCGGCGAGGACGGCGTCGACCCGGCGGGCGACGGCCCGCGGGGAGTCGACGTCGGTCCCGACGAGGGCGGGGGCGATCTGCGCGAGGGCGGCGCGGGCGCCGAGGGCGTGGTGGGGCTGGTAGACGGGCCCGAGGGGGCAGGTCTCGCCCCAGCCACGGCGCCCGTCGTCGGTGACGATCTCGACGAGCGTGCTGTCGAGCGCCTCGACCGTGGTCTGCGCCATCCGGTAGGCGCCGCCCACCACGGGCAGGAGCGCCTGGTGGACGTGGATGCTCTCGATCTTCACTCGTCCGCCCTCAGAGCTCGAGCCGGAGCGTGGCGCAGCTGCGCGCAGCGCGGGACACGCAGATCATCAGGCAGGTGTTCTCCTCGCGCTCGTCGTCGGAGAGCACGGCGTCGCGGTGGTCGGCGCGGCCCTCGAGGATCGGGGTCTCGCAGCTGCCGCACGTGCCCTCGCGGCAGGAGAAGTCGGCGGCGACGCCGGCCTCCTCGGCGGCCTCGAGGATGCTGCCGCCCGGTCCGACGGTGGCGGTGACGCCCGAGACGGCGAACTCGACGCGGAACGCCTCGTCGGGCCCGTCGGTCTCGATCACCTTCGGGGTGAATCGCTCGAGGTGCAGGCTGCCCTCGGGCCAGTGCCCGACGTGCGCCTCGACGGCGGCCAGCATCGGCTCGGGGCCGCAGGCGTAGACCAGGGTACCCGGACGGACCTCGGCGAGGACGTCGGCGAGGGGCAGCAGTCCGTGCTCGTCCTGGGGGAGGACGCGGACCCGGTCACCGTGGCCGGCGAGCTCGTCGAGGAAGGCCATCGAGCCCCGGGTCCGGCCGCCGTAGAGGAGTGACCAGCCCGCGCCCGTCGCCTCGGCGTGGGCGATCATCGCGAGGATCGGGGTGATCCCGATGCCGCCCGCGACGAACAGGTAGTGCCCGGCCGGCGCCAGCGCGAAGTGGTTGCGGGGGGCGGAGACCTCGACGGTGTCGCCGACGTCGAGCTTGGTGCAGACGTACTCCGACCCGCCGCGCCCGGCGGGCTCGCGCAGCACTCCGAGGCGCCAGGCGGTGCGGTCGCGGGGGTCGGAGGACAGCGAGTACTGGCGGACGACGCCGACTCCTCCGGTCGAGCTCCGCTCCGCTGCGTCTCCGGCGTCGACGGTGAGGTCGACGTGGGCGCCCGGCGCCCAGACCGGCAGGTCGAGTCCTTCGGGGTGGGCGAGGGTCAGCGAGACGACGCCGTCGGCCTCGTCCCGGCGGTCGCGGATGATCAGGTCCACGGGGCACTCCTCCGGACGACGACGGTCTTGCGGGTCAGATAGCTCTCGAGGGCGACCAGGCCGCGCTCGCGGCCGGTGCCGGAGAGCTTGGTGCCGCCGAAGGGGACGGCCGGGCCGCCGGCGAAGTAGTCGTTGATCATCACGTAGCCGGCGTCGACCCGATCGGCCACGCGCAGCGCGCGGTCGATGTCGGCGGTGTGGATGCCGACGCCGAGCCCGTAGTCGGTGGCGTCGGCGAGCTCGAGGGCCTCGTCCTCGGTGCCGAACCCGAGCACCGCCAGCACCGGCCCGAAGATCTCTTCACGGGCGATCCGCATCGTCGGGGTGACCCCGGTGAACACGGTGGGGGCGACGAAGTGGCCGACGGCGGGCACGGCCTGCGGCGGAGTCGGTGCGTCGGCGCCCTCGGCGCGGCCGAGGTCGACGTAGTCGGTGACGCGGCGACGGTGCTCGGCGGAGACCATGGGCCCGAGGTCCGGGTCGTCGGTCCCGACGCCGAGGGTCAGGGCCCCGGCCCGGGCGCGGATGCGTTCGACGAGGTCGTCGGCGACGGCCCGGTCGACGAGCAGCCGGGAGCCGGCGTCGCAGTACTGGCCGCTGTTGGCGGTGAAGCCGGTGACCACCTGGCGGGCGACATCGTCGAGGTCGGCGTCGGCGAACACGATCTGCGGGCTCTTGCCGCCGAGCTCGGTGACGACGGGGGTGATGTGCTCGGCCGCCGTGCGCAGCACCGTCCGCCCGGTGGCGACCGACCCGGTGAAGGTCAGCGACCCGATGCCCGGGTGGGCGGCCAGGGCGTGACCGGCCTCGGCGCCGAGCCCGGTGACGACCTCGTAGGCGCCGGCGGGGAAGCCCGCGGCCTCCACCAGCCCGGCGAACCGCAGCGCCGTGAGCGGGGTCTGCTCGGCCGGCTTGACGACGGCGGTGTTGCCGGCGGCGAAGGCCGGCGCGACGCTGCGGCACAGCATCGAGAGCGGTGCGTTCCACGGGACGATGTGCGCGCTGACCCCGACCGGCTCGGGCACCGTGTAGGCCAGCGTCCCGGGGCCGACGGGGATGGTGTCGCCCTGCAGCGTGCCGGCGGCCCCGGCGTAGTAGTCGAGGTAGCCCACGCACCCGGCGATCTCGCCCCGGGCGAGCGAGAGCGGCTTGCCGGTGTCGAGCGACTCCAGGCGGGCCAGGTCCTCGGCGGCGGCCTCGACCTCGGTGGCGAGCCGGCGCAGTGCCCGGCCCCGCTCCAGCGGCGCGGTGTCCCGCATCGTGCGGGCCGCCGAGCGCGCGGCCGCGACGGCGCGGTCGACCTCGGCGGCGCCGCCCCGGGCGACGTGGGCGATCGTCGCCTCGGTGGCGGGGTCCTCGACGGCGAGGGTCCGCCCGTCGAGCGGCTCGTGAGTGCTGGGGACGTCGGCGACGGTGCTCACGGGTCGGGGAACATCCGCGTCATGGTCACTGCCTCGCCGGGTCGAGCTCCGCTGCGCTCCGTCTCCCTGTCCCCTGCGGGGACCCGGTCGATGCCGATCATCTTGTCGATGACCATGTTCTGGAAGCGGTGCAGCGGCTCCTCGAACCGGAAGCACATCCGGCCGCCCCGGTAGGCCGGGTTGGACAGGCCCTGCTGGACCCGTTCGACGATCTCGAGGTCCTGCTGGTTGACCAGGTCCCAGAACTTCCACAGCTGCTCGATGCCGTCCTCGGCGCCGGGGTCGTCGAGGGACTCGGGGTGGGCGAGCAGCACCGCGGTCTCGACGGTGCGGTCCGCCGCGACCGGTCGGTTGAACAGCACGAACGCGTGGTTGGGCAGCACGACGAGCGCGGTGGAGGGGAAGAGCCACACGAAGCGGCCGCTGTCGGCGTCCTGCGGTCCCAGGGTGCTCAGCGGCCGGAGCCCGTCCCAGCCACCGGCCTCGGAGTTGCGGGAGACCGGGGTGGTGCACATGCCGGTGTAGCGGCCCGGGCCCTGCCAGCGGTAGTGGTCGGAGAACCTGGAGACCTGGTTGAGCTCGGGGTGGACCCAGGGCAGGTGGTAGTACTCCATGAAGTTCTCGCCGACGAGCTTGTAGTTCGCCGCCACCTCGTAGGTGCGCCGTCGCTGGGGCACCCACTCCTCGAGGCGGTAGTCCGCGAAGCGCTGCGGCAGGTCCCCGAGCGCGGTGGCCAGCGGCTCGGGGTCGGGGGAGAGGTTGACGAACACGAAGAGGCCCCAGCTGTCCACCGAGACCGGCAGCAGGCTGTAGTCGGCCTTGTCGAAGCCCTGCGCCACCGAGGTGTCGAAGATCGGCTCCTGTCCGGCGGGGACGTCCGAGTCCTCGAAGTAGGGGGTGCCCAGGCACGCGCCGTCGGTGTCGTAGGTCCAGTTGTGGTACGGGCAGCGGATCCGGTTGCGGTGGCCGACCTCGCGGGCGTCGTCGTCGAGCAGCTTCGTGGCCCGGTGCCGGCACACGTTGTGGAAGCCGCGCAGCTGCCCGTGGCGGTTTCGGGTGACGAGGATCGAGCGGCCCGCGACCTCGACGACGAGGCAGCGGCCGGGCTTGTCGACGTCGGCGACGGCGCCCACGGCGACCCAGCCCGAGGTGAAGACCCGCTCCTGCTCGAGGGCGAAGAACTCCGGGCTGGAATAGGCGTCCGGGATCAGCGTCGAGGCGAGGTCGACCGGCAGGCGGGTGTGCGCGTAGACGTCCTCGTCGGTGAACCGCTCCGCCGCGATCGGGCGGGCCGGCAGCGCCGAGTTCGGGTCGATGTGGGTGGTCATCGCTGTCCCCCTAGACGTGGAAGCTGCGCGGGAACGAGGGGTCGGTCAGCGCGGGCCGGTCGATGCCGAACGCGTCGATCGGGTGGGACGGCTCGCGGTCGAGGGCGAGGTCGGCGAGGAGCTGCCCGATCAGCGCGGCGAACTTGAAGGCGTGCCCGGCCCCGTTCGCGACCACGATCTGCGGGTGCTCGGGCAGCCGGTCGAGGACGAAGTTCTGGTCCGGGGGCACCGTGTAGAGGCACGTCTTCGAATACAGTTCCGGCCCGAGGAATCGCGGGACGTGGGCGTCGAGGAATGCGGCGTAACGTTCCCGGCGCACGTCGTCGGGGACGAACGAGCGGGTGTCCGCGGTGGTCTCGTCGCCACCCATGTGCTGGCCGAGCTTGGTGGCGACCTCGCCGTAGACGGGGAACCCGTAGAAATTGTGCTCGCCGTGCCACATGAACACCGGAAATCGCCCCGGGGCGAATTCGGCCAGGTGCGGGGTCGAGTAGTACGTGACCTGCTCGCGCAGCACGGTCAACGGCAGGCGCGGTCCGGTCTCGGCGAGGACCTGGTTGGTCCACGCGTCGCTCGCGACGACGACGCGGTCGGCCCGGTAGGTGTCGGTGTCGGTGACCACCACGACGCCGTCGCCGTCGGGCCGGACGGCCCGCACCGGCGTGTTCGCCCGGACCTCCGCTCCGTGGGCGCGGGCCAGGGAGACGTGGACCGCGTTGGCGCGGGCGGCGTCGACGATCCCGGACTCGGGCTGGTAGATCGCCTTCTCGCTGCCGGAGAGGCGGAACTGCGGCCAGCGGGCGATCAGGTCGTCGGCGTCGAGGAGCTCGTAGGCGTAGCCGAAGTGGTCGAACATCGCGGTGTAGCCCTCGATGTTGCGGCTGCCGGTGGCCGTCCCCGCCCGGGCGACGCGGTCCTCGATGACCAACCCGCCGGTCCGGGTGACGATCTGCTGGAGCGATTCGCCCTCCACCTCGTCCCACGCCTTGTAGGCCGCCGAGGCGAGCGCGGCGTACTCCGACTGGTGCTGGGCGAGGCGGATGATCCGGGAATGGTCCTGGGAGGCCCCGCGGGAATGGCCGAGATCGAACTGTTCGAGGCCGAGGACCCGCGATCCGAGCTCGGAGGCGAGGCGGTAGAGCGCAGCCGACCCGAGGCCGCCGCAGCCGATGACGATGGCGCGATACGTGTCCATGACGGACTCCTGCTTCATCTGTCGAGGAGGGACGACTCGGATCGTGTTCTCACAATGCGCCGCGGACGTCGGCGCCGGGGTCCGCAGGGGCGCTGGGCACAGTGTGGGCATCCCGGACCTATTTGGTCCATCGAAGGTTTGTATACGTGACCTTGTACGATGCGTACATGATCGATCGCCGGCTCAAGGTGCTCCAGGCGATCGCCCGGCACGGCACGGTCACCGCCGCCGCCGAGGTCTGCCGCATCACCCCGTCGGCCGTCTCGCACCAGATGCAGGCCCTGGCCCGGGAGCTCGACGTCGTCCTGCTCGAACCGATCGGGCGCACCGTCCGGTTGACCGACGCGGCGTACACCCTGCTCGAGCACGGCGCCACGCTCGCCGCCCAGTGGGAGCGCGCGCGGGCCGACCTCGCGGCCCACCAGGACCGGGAGGAACTGACCGGCAACCTGCGCATCTGTGGCTTCTCCACCGCGGCCGCCGTCGTCGCCCCGCGGGCCCTGGCCCGCCTGCGTGAGCAGCACCCGGGGCTGCGGGTGCAGCTGCGCGAGGTCGAGCCGGCCCGCGCCTTCGACCTCCTGGCGGCGGGAGACACCGACATCGCCGTCGTCGTCGCCACCCCGAGCATCCCGCCGCGGACCGACGCGGCCTTCGAGCAGCGCCCGCTCTACCTCGAGCCCCTGGACCTGCTCGTCGGCCCGGAGCACCCGCTCGCGGACCGGACCTCGGTGTCACTGCTCGAGGTGGCCACCGACCCGTGGATCCTCGGCACCCCCGGCCGGGCGTACCACCAGCTGGTGACCCTGGCCTGCACCGGCGCCGGCTTCGACCCGGCGGTCGCGCACTACGTCGACGAGTGGGACACCGGCGCGGCGCTGGTCGCCCGCGGCTTCGGCGTGGCGCTCGTGCCCCGCCTCGCGGACCTGCCCGCCCACCACGACACCCGACGCATCCCGGTCTCGGGCGTCCCGGTCCCGACCCGGCACGTCGTCACCGCGGTCCGCGCCGGGGCCGCCGGCCAGCCCGCGATCGCCGCGGGACTGGCCGCACTGCGCGAGGTGCGCCGCAGCGAGCTGCCGGAGCTGACGGAGATCGCCTGACGGACGGCCTCAGCCGCGGTCCCGGTGGCCGATGCGCGCGGCGAGCGTGGCCGTGCCCGGACCGGTGAGCTCGTCGAGGGCGTGCCCGCGGCCGGCGATGGCCATGAGCAGGGGCTCGGCGGGGCCCTCGACGACGGGGCCGTTCCCCGAGGTCCAGTCGAGGTCGGTCGCGACCAGGCGCAGCCCGCGGGCGCGGGAGAACGCGCGGATCGGAGGCGCGACGCGGGCGAAGGGCAGCGTCGTGGCGAGGCGCTCGGTCGGGATCTCGCGGGGCAGGCCGAGCGCGCGGCGGATGTCCTGGTGGTGGATCAGCCCGTCGACGAGGCCGATGCGGCCACCGAAGCCGGCCGTGAGCCCGGCGGGCCGCAGGTGGTCGGTGAAGGCGGCGAGCAGCTCGTCGGGGGAGAGCCCCGCGTAGTCCCGGACTCCGACCTCGTTGACCTGGTCGGGGATGAACCAGCCGCGGGCGAACCGGCCCGCGAGCCCGACCGGACCGAGGTGGTCGAAGCTGACGATGTGCGCGGCGACGTCGCGGACACGCCAGCGGGTGCAGAGGGTGGGCGCGTTCCACTGCTCGGGAGTGAGCCCGGCGAGCAGGTCGGCCAGGTCGGCGCGCTCGTCCTGCGCCAGGCGGATCGGGTCGGTGTCGGTCACGGGCGGGTCGGTCCGGTCTCGCTGGTGACCAGCCCGGAGTACGCCGCCAGCAGCGCGATCCAGCCACCGCCGCCGTACTCGATGGCGCCGTGCACGCTCTCGCCACCGGGCAGGCGCTCGAAGTGGCGGTGCTCGACCTCGATGGTGGTCTGCTCGGGACCGTCGGCGTGGAAGCGGACCTCGATCTCGCTGGCGTGGATCGGGTCGGGGTCGAACTGCCAGTCGCCGCCGATCTGCCAGGTGAACACCACGCGCTCGGGCGCCTCCCAGGTGAGCACGCGGCCCCAGTCGCACTCGCTGCCGTCGACGCCGCGCTCGAACCAGCGTCCGCCCTCGTGGGGCTCGAGGACGATGTCCGCGACCTCGGCGGCGCCGATGTGGTACTGCCGTGGCCACCAGGAGCCGATCGACCCGGTGAAGAGCGTGAAGGCGCGGTCACGCCCGATGTCGACGGTGGTCTTGCCCTCGATCGGCGGGATCGGCGTGGTCATGGCTGCTCCTTCTCGGGACGGTCGGTGGTGGCGACGTCGTCGGCGAGGGTCTGCTCAGCGAACTTGTGAAAGTTGGCCAGGGCGTGTTCCCAGACGCCGTCGAGCCAGGTGCGCATCGCGGCGACCCCGTGCGGGTTCAGGCTGTACACGCGGCGGTTCCCGTCGGGCCGGGAGACGACGAGGCCGCCGTCCTTGAGCGCCTTGAGGTGCTGCGACACCGCGGGCCGGCTGATCGGCAGCTGGTCGGCGATCTCGCCCACGGCGCTCGGGCGCCGGGCGAGCAGCTCGAAGATGGCGCGACGGTTCGGGTCGCCGAGCAGCCCGATCGC